>JBQTJJ010000095.1:0-17507 GCA_052387235.1 Actinomycetota bacterium | reverse complement strand
CCATGGACCCGGTGTACGCCAAGGCCATCGGCGTCAACATCGACGACCTGCTCATCTCCCAGCCCGACACGGGGGAGCAGGCCCTCGAGATCGCCGACATGCTCATCCGCTCCGGCGCCCTCGACGTGCTGGTGGTGGACTCGGTGGCCGCCCTCACGCCCCGGGCCGAGATCGAGGGCGAGATGGGCGACACCCACGTCGGCCTCCAGGCCCGCCTCATGTCCCAGGCCCTGCGCAAGCTCACCGGCACCCTCAGCCGGTCGGACACCATCGCCCTGTTCATCAACCAGCTGCGGGAGAAGATCGGGGTCATCTACGGTTCACCTGAGGTCACCCCCGGCGGGCGGGCCCTGAAGTTCTACAGCTCGGTCCGGCTCGACATCCGCCGCATCGAGTCCATCAAGGACGGCGGCGAGGTGGTGGGGAGCCGGACCCGGGTGAAGGTCGTGAAGAACAAGTGCGTGGCCGCCGGCACCACGGTGTTCGACCCCACCACCGGTCGCACCCACCGCATCGAGGACATGGTGGAGAGGGGCGCCGGCACGTCGGTGATGGCGGCCGACAAGCTGGGCAAGCTCCACGTCCGCTCCGTGGTGGGCCGTATGGACCAGGGCGAGAAGGAGGTCATCGGCCTGCACCTGCGGGACGGCACCGCCCTGTGGCTCACGGCCGACCACAAGGTCCTCACCGACCGGGGATGGGTGGAGGCGGGCCTGCTGGGCACCACCGACCGGGTGGCCCGACCCCGCACCGCCCTCGGTTTCGGCCGAGAGGAGCCCGTCCCTGCGGAGCACGCCCGCCTCCTGGGCTACCTCATCGGCGACGGCTATGTGGGCGGCAAGACGCCGGTCACCTTCACCAACATCGCCGAGCCGCTACAGGACGACGCCGCCGCCATTGCCGCCTCGCTCGGGTGCGACGCCCACCGGCGGGGCATCGAGACGAGCTTCTCCCATCGCAAGGGTGAGGCGAACGGTGTGCTGGCCCTGGCCCGCTGGGCGGAGATCTGGGGGCACCTGGCACCGACGAAGCGCATCCCGACCCCGTTCTTCTCGCCCGACGTCTCGGCCGAGGTCGTCGGCAACCTGCTCTTCGGCCTGTTCGAGACGGACGGGTGGGTGAGCCGGGAGCAGACAGGTGGGCTGCGGGTCGGGTTCTGCACCACGTCTGAGGAGCTTGCGCACCAGGTCCACTGGCTCCTGCTGCGCTGGGGCATCGGCAGCTCCATGAAGGCGTACGACCCGAAGGGCAAGCGTCCGAGCGTGGTGGGGGGCCGGCTCGTGCAGGGGAAGCTCCCGTGCTGGGAGGTCCGGATCAGCGGCATCGAGAACGTCCAGGCCTTCGCCGGCGCGCTGCCGATGTGGGGGCCCCGAGGCCAGAAGCTCACCGAGGCGCTGGCCAGCGCGGAGCTGCGCACGCACCGCGGTTCGCTGTGGCAGTACCTGGCGGCGTCGCAGGCCGAGCCGGTGCTCGCCTACCTGCGTGGCCTCGGGGTCACGCCCCAGGCCGCGTCGCAGCTCCTCGGCGAGGGTACGAGCCGAGGCGGCGGGTCGCTGCAGGCGGTGCTCGGGTCTCCCCGCCTGCGTCGTGACCGCCTCCAGCGCCTGGCCGATGCCCTCGACAGTGAGTTCCTCCGGGGCGTCCTGGCCGAGGATGTGTGGTACGACCGCATCGTTGCCGTCAGCCCGCCCGAGTGGCGGCCGATCTACGACCTCGAAGTCGACGACCTGCACACCTTCGTCGCCAACGACATCGTCGTGTCGAACTGCGCGCCCCCTTTCAAGCAGTGCGAGTTCGACATCGGGTTCGGCAGGGGGATCAGCCGGGAGGGCTCGCTCATCGACGTGGGCGCCACCGTGGGCATCGTGAAGAAGTCGGGCGCCTGGTACACGTACGAGGGCGAGCAACTGGGCCAGGGCCGGGAGAACGCCAAGCAGTTCCTGATCGACCACCCCGAGATCATGGTGGAGCTGGACGACCGGATCCGCCGCCAGGTGGGCCTGATCCCCGGCGGGGACGACGCCCTGGGCCAGCCCGGCGACGACGACCCCATCCTGATCGGGGACTGACCGCCCCGAACCAGGAGTTCTGGCCGGCCCCGGAGGAACGGCGGCGCGCGACGTCGAACTGATTGGGAACGGCCCGCTCCGCCGGGCGGTGTCTGGGGGCGAATCCATGGAAGTGCTCAAGGTGAGCAGCAAGTCCAACCCCAACTCGTGTGCAGGTGCCCTGGCCGCGGTGATGCGGCGGTCGGGAAGCGTGGAGATGCAGGTGGTGGGGGCCGGGGCCCTCAACCAGGCCGTGAAGGCGGTGGCAATCGCCCGGGGCTTCCTGGAGCCGTCCGGGGTCGACCTGGTGTGCGTGCCGGTGTTCGCCGACATCGAGATCGAGGGCCAGACCCGAACCGCCCTGCGCCTCCTCCTCGACGACCGCCAGCGCCGGCGGCCGGCGGGGGTCGATGTCCGGGAGGGCCCGGAGGAGGCGGCGGCCCGACAGCCGGTCCTCACCGACGCCGGGCGCTGATCTCCGGCCGGCCACCCGCGACCCGGGCCTCGGGCCATGGGGCCCGGTTCAGCCGGCGGGGATCGACCGCGCCGACGGCTTGAGGAGGACCTGGCGCCCGGCGTCGAGGTACTCCTGCATGGCCTGGGCCGCGAGGGGGCGGGAGAACCAGTAGCCCTGGCCCATGTCGGCCCCGATGGCGAGCAGCTCGGCCGCCTGGTCCGGGCGCTCGATGCCCTCGGCCACGGTGGCCAGGTTGAACGTGCGGGCCAGCTTCACCACGGCCCGGGCCACGGCCGACTGCTCGGGCCCGAGGGTCACGCCCACCACGAAGGACTTGTCGATCTTCAAGATGTCGATGGGCAGCGAGCGCAGGTAGCTGAGGGACGAGTAGCCGGTGCCGAAGTCGTCCACGGCCAGCTTGAGGCCCAGCTCCTTGAGCCGGCGAAGCTTCTGCACGGTGGCGGTGAAGTCGCTCATGAAGAGGGTCTCGGTGATCTCGAGGGTGAGGAAGGCCCCGTCGAGGCCCGAGTCCCGCAGGGCGCGCGCCACCTCGTCGAAGAACTCGGTCTGCTCGATCTGGCGCACCGAGGTGTTCACGCACAATCGGAGGGGCTCGGTGTCGGGGAAGCGCTCGTGCCACGCCCTGACCTGGCAGCAGGCCTGCTCGAGGATGAACCGGCCCAGCTCCCGGATGTAGCCGCTGTCCTCGGCCACGGAGATGAAGTCGAGCGGGGGGATCAGCCCCCGCTCCGGGTGCTGCCAGCGGACCAGGACCTCGGTGCCGCTGACCCGGTTGGTCGCGAGATCCACGATGGGCTGGTAGGTGAGGAAGACCTCGTCGCGGGCGATGGCCCGGCGCAGGTCGGCCTCCAGGTCGAGGCGGCGCATGGCGGCGCGGTGCATCTCGGGCTCGAACACCCGGTACTGGCCCTTGCCGGCCGCCTTTGCCGTGTACATGGCGGCGTCGGCGTTGCGGAGGAGGGCGTCGGAGTCCTGCCCCGGCTCGCTCATCGCGATGCCGATGCTGCCGGTGAGGACGACCTCCTTGCCCTGGACGAGGATCGGGGTCAGGAGCACCTCCAGGATGCGCTTGGCCAGGACGCCGGTGTCCATCTGGGAGGTGTTCTCCAGCAGCACCGCGAACTCGTCGCCGCCCAGGCGGGCGGCGGTGTCGCCCGGGCGCATCCAGCGCAGGAGGCGGCGGCCCACCTCGGCGAGGACCTCGTCGCCGGCGGCATGACCCAGGCTGTCGTTGATGGTCTTGAAGCCGTCGAGGTCCACGAAGAGCACGGCGTGCGGCCGGGCCGGTGAGCGGCGGAGGCGGGCCAGGGCCTTGTCGACGTGCTCCCGGAACAGGGCCCGGTTGGCCAGGCCGGTGAGGGGGTCGTAGAGGGCCTGGCGCACCAGGGCCTCCTCGTGGGCCTTGCGCTCGCTGACGTCGCGGATGTGGAGCATCCGCCGGTCGCGGGTCCTCCTTCCGGGGACGTCCACCGCCGTCATCTCGGTCACGACCCAGTGGCCCTGCAGGTGCGAGACCCGGACCTCCTCGAACGAGCGGACGCCCGGCTCGATGTGGCGCAGGCACAGGTCGTCGTAGCGGACGCGGTCCTCGGGATGCACGAGGGCGCCCAGGCTCTTGCCGGTCATCCACAGCGCCGGCCGGCCCAGCATGGAGTCGGCGGCGGCGGAGGCGTGCAGGATGTGGCCGGCCTCGTCGAGGATCACCGACAGGTCGGGCGAGTTGCACTCGGCGGCCAGGATGCCCTGGGAGCGCCCTAGAGACGCCACCAGCGCCGTCATGGCCTCCACCAGCCCGGTCGGACCCGGCGCCGGCGCGGTGCCGGTCCAGTCCCGGGAGCGCGGACCGGCCTCGGCCGCTGCCACCACCAGCTCCTCCAGCTGCTGCAAGGGTCGCCCGACCCGGCGGCGGACGGCGACGGCGGAGACGGCGGTGGCCATCAGGGTCGCGATCCCGGCACCCAGCGCCACGAGGCCCGCCTCGGTTCCGGCGCCGGCCACCAGCCCCCCGGCACCTCCTGCCGCCAGCACCGTGCCGGCGCCCAGCAGGCGCGTAACGGGCAGGTAGGCCGCGGCTCGGCCATTCCGGGCCCGCCGGCCCGGCTCTGCTCCCGGCGCTGGGCTCGTGGAGGCAGGTCCGCCCCACAGGTGGGTCTTCACGCCTCACTTCTCTCGGCAGCGCCGGCGCCCTTCTGAGTGACAGCGGTCACATAGTCCCGTGTCACAGAGTCCCGGTGCCCTCAGCACCGGGGCCATCCTGCCGATGGAGGAAAGGCGATGTCCCGTCCCGCCCGGCCCCTGCCCGATACCGGGCCGCTGGCACCCATTGCCCGGCGCAGCTCGGCCCACGGCCCGAGCCACGACCCGATGGCCCTGGGCCCGCTGTCGAAGGTCTATCTGATCTGGCTGGCCGGCGCCTCGTGCGAGGGGTGCTCGGTGGCGGCCACCGGGGGGACCCACCCCCGCCTCGAGCAGCTCCTCACCGGTGCCATCCCCGGCCTGCCGCGCGTGGAGCTGGTCCACTGCCTGCTGTCGACCGAGTCGGGCACGCAATGGCTCGAGAACCTTTACATGGCCGAGCGGGGAGAGCTGGACGCGCCCTACCTCATCACGTGGGAGGGCTCGGTCCTCGACGAGTCCACCGCCGAGGACGGCTTCTGGTTCGGCCTGGGGGAGGACCCGGCCACGGGCCGCCAGCTCACCAGCCGGGAGTGGCTCGACCGCCTCGCACCCGGCGCCGCCGCCGTCATCGCCATCGGCACCTGCGCGTCCTGGGGCGGCATTCCGGCCGCGTCCAACAACCCCACCGGCGCCTGCGGCCTCGGCGACCACCTCGGCGCCGGGTTCGTGTCGGCGGCCGGGGTTCCCGTGGTGAACATCCCCGGCTGCGCACCGCTGGGTGACAACTACACGGAGACGGCGGCCGCCCTCCTCCTCCACCTGAACGGGCTGGCCCCCCTGCCCGAGCTCGACGAGCACGGCCGCCCGGCCTGGCTGTTCGCCGACACCGTCCACGTCGCCTGCCCCCGGCTCGGGTACTACGACGAGGGCGTGTTCGCGACCGAGGCCGGCAGCACCACCTGCCTGGTGGAGCTGGGCTGCTGGGGCCCGGTGGTGCAGTGCAACATCGCCGAGCGGGGCATGATCGACGGCCACGGCGGCTGCATGTCCATGGGGGGCATCTGCATCGGCTGCACCATGCCGGGATTCCCCGACCGCTTCGCCCCCATCTACGGACGCCCCCGCTTCCTGGACGAGGGCCCGGAACCGGTGGCCACCCGGGTGGAGGGGGGGTTCCTGCGCCGGATGCGCCAGGTGGGGGCCCGGCATCGCCGCACAGCCGGAGCGGACGGGCCGGGCCCGACCCCCGGGCTCCGTCCCGGTACCGTGCCGGGCGGCCGGCGGGCCCGCTTCTACCGCCGGCGCACGCCCGCCGGGCGCTGACGCCCGCCGGCGCACGCCCGCCGGGCACCGACTCCCGCCGGCGCACGCCCGCCGGGCACCGACGCCCGCCGGCGCACGCCCGCCGGGCACCGACGCCCGCCGGCGCACGCCTCTCGGTACCGTGCCGGGCGGCCGGCGGGCCCGCTTCTACCGCCGGCGCACGCCCGCCGGGCACCGACTCCCGCCGGCGCGGGACGGCCCGGGCGCGAGAATGGCGCCTTCATGGGCCGCAAGTACCTGATCCGCACGTTCGGATGCCAGATGAACGAGCACGACTCGGAGCGCATCGCCGGCCTCCTCGAGGCCGACGGCATGGAGGCGGCCGCCTGCCTCGACGACGCCGACGTGGTGGTGCTCAACACGTGCTGCATCCGGGAGAACGCCGACAACAAGCTCTACGGCAACCTGGGCCACCTGAAGGCCCTCAAGGACCGGCGGCCCGGACTGCAGATCGCGGTCGCCGGCTGCCTGGCCCAGAAGGACCGGGAGCTGATCCAGCAGCGGGCGCCCCACACCGACGTCGTCTTCGGGACCCACAACGTGGGCTCGGCCGCCACCCTGCTGGAGCGGTCCCGGCTCGAGGGCCCGGTGATGGAGATCCTGGAGGAGTCCGAGGCCTTCCCGTCCGCCCTCCCGGTGCGGCGCGACGTCCCGTGGGCGGCATGGGTCACCATCCAGATCGGCTGCGACAACAGCTGCGCCTTCTGCATCGTGCCGGCGGTCCGGGGCCGGGAGATCAGCCGCCCGTTCGACGAGGTGGTGGGCGAGGTGGAGCGCCTGGCCGCGGCCGGCACGGTGGAGGTCACCCTGCTGGGCCAGAACGTCAACTCCTACGGCCGCGACCTCACCGGCCGCCGCCCCCTGTTCGCGCCGCTGCTGCACGCCGTGGGCGCTGTCGACGGGATCCGCCGGGTGCGCTGGACCAGTCCCCACCCCAAGGACCTGCGGCCCGAGACCATCGAGGCCATGGCCGGGGCGCCGGCGGTGTGCGAGCACCTGCACCTGCCCCTGCAGTCCGGCAGCGACCGGGTCCTGGCCGCCATGCACCGGGGCTACACGGCCGAGCGCTACCTCCGGAAGCTGGCCGCGGCCCGGGCCGCCGTGCCCGACCTGGCCGTGACCACCGACCTCATCGTGGGCTTCCCCGGCGAGACCGAGGCCGACTTCACCGCCAGCCTCGAGGTGGTGGCCGAGGCCGGCTACGACAGCGCCTACACCTTCGTGTTCTCGCCCCGCCCCGGCACCGAGGCCGCCACCTTGGAGGACCGCTTCGTCCCGCCCGACGTGATCGCCGAGCGCTTCGACCGCCTCAAGGTCGTGGTGGAGCGCTCGGCCCTGGCCCGCCACCGGGCCCGCATCGGGAAGGTGGAGGAGGTGGTGGTGGAGGGCCCGAGCCGCAAGGACCCGGCCGTGCTCACCGGCCGCACCCGCCAGAACAAGCTGGCCCACTTCCCGGCCGGGCCGCTGGCGCCCGGCACCTTCGCCACCGTGCGGGTCACCGCCGCCGCGCCCCACCACCTGAGCGGCGAGCTGGTGGAGGTCACGGCCCGCCCCCGCCACCGCACCCGGATACCGGTCGCGTCCGTGTGACCACGAACCACCTGGCGCTGGTGGGACCCACCGCGTCGGGGAAGTCGGCGCTGGCGGTGGAGCTGGCCCGTCGCTGCCCCGGCGTGGAGCTGGTGTCGGTGGACTCCATGCAGGTGTACGAGGGCATGGACATCGGCACGGCCAAGCCGTCGCCGGCCGAGCGGGCCGAGGTGCCCGTCCACCTGGTGGACCTGGCCGACCCGTGCGAGGACTTCTCGGTGGTGCGGTTCCAGGCCGCGGCCCGAGCGGTCCTGGCCGCCATCGAGGAGCGGGGCCACCGGGCCCTGCTGGTGGGCGGCACCGGCCTCTACGTCCGGGCCGTGGTGGACGGGCTGGCGGTGCCGCCCCAGTGGCCGGCGGTCCGGGCCGAGCTCGAGGCCGAGAGCGACACCGCCGCCCTGCACCGGCGCCTGGCCGGACTCGACCCGGTGGCGGCGGGCCGGATGCTGCCGGGCAACCGGCGCCGGGTGGTGCGGGCCCTGGAGGTGGTGCTCGGGTCGGGCCGGCCCTTCTCCTCGTTCGGAGCCGGTCTCGGCGCCCACCCGCCCGTGCCGTTCCGCCTGTGCGGGGTCTGGCTGCCCCGGCCCGTGATCGGCCGGCGCATCGCGACCCGGCTGGCGGCCATGGTCGACGCCGGCCTGGTCGACGAGGTGCGAGGGCTGGCGGCCCGGCCCGGCGGGCTGTCCCGCACCGCGGCGCAGGCCCTCGGCTACCGCGAGGTCCTGCGGCACCTGGCCGGCGAGTGCAGCCTGGAGGAGGCGGTGGACGAGGCGGTGCGGCGCACCCGGGCCTTCGCCCGGCGCCAGCGCATGTGGTTCCGGCGCGATCCGCGCATCACCTGGTACGGCACCGACGAGCACCCGGTCGCCGTGCTCCCGGCCCTGCTGGGAGACTGGGGGGGATCATGACCGCGCTCACCCTCACCAAGCACCACGGCCTCGGCAACGACTTCCTCGTGCTGCTCGACCTGGAGGGCCGCCGGCCGGTCGACGCCGCCCTGGCCCGGCGCCTCTGCGACCGCCACCGCGGGGTCGGGGCGGACGGCATCATCCGGGTCACGGCCGGCACCGACGGCGCCGACGTCACCATGCAGCTGCGCAACGCCGACGGGAGCCTGGCCGAGATGAGCGGCAACGGCATCCGGTGCCTGGCCCAGGCCGTGGCCGACGCCGGCCTGGCCGACGGCCCCGAGCTCACCGTGGCCACTCCCGCCGGCGCCCGCCGGCTCACCCTGCGGGGGACGGGCGGGGTCGGCGTGCTGCAGGTGAGCGTCGACATGGGGCCGGCCAAGGTCGGCCCCGAGGAGCCCCAGCCCACCCCGGACCGGGGGGTGCGGCCCGTCGACATGGGCAACCCCCACCTGGTGGTGTGGGGCCCGGCATTCACCACCGAGGACGTGCACGGCATGGGCGCCCAGATCGAGGCCCGCACGCCGGGCGGCGTCAACGTGGAGTTCGTCACCCTCGGGCCCGGCCCCGACGAGCTCACCATGCGGGTGTGGGAGCGGGGCGTGGGCGAGACCCAGGCCTGCGGCACGGGGGCGTGCGCGGCGGCGGCGGCCGCGGCCGAATGGGGACTGGTGGGGCCGCGGGTGGTGGTGCACCAGCCCGGCGGCGACGCCGAGGTGGAGGTGGGACCGGACACGGTGGTGCTCACCGGCCCCACCGAGCGGGTGGCCCGCATCGAGGTCGAGGTCCCGGGCGAGGAGCCGGCGTGAGCCTCATCGAGCGCACCTTCCGGGAGAAGATCATCCTGGTGGGCGTGGCCCGCACCGGGGCCGAGGTCGACGAGGTGGAGGCCCACCTGGACGAGCTGGCCCTGCTGGTCGACACGGCCGGCGCCGACGTGGTCGGCCGGGTGGTGCAGCGCCGGGCCACCCCCGACCCCGCCACCTACATAGGCAAGGGCAAGGCCGAGGAGCTCCGGGAGCTGTCGCTCGCGGTGGACTCCGACACGGTGGTCTTCGACGACGAGCTGTCCCCGGCCCAGCACCGCAACCTGGAGAAGATCCTGGGCCGCACCGCCATCGACCGCACCGCCGTGATCCTCGACATCTTCGCCCAGAACGCCCACACCCTCGAGGGCAAGGCCCAGGTGGAGCTGGCCCTCCTGCGCTACCGGCTCCCGCGCCTGCGGGGCCGGGGCACCACCTTGTCCCAGCAGGGCGCCGGCATCGGCACCCGGGGCCCGGGCGAGACGCAGCTCGAGGTCGACCGCCGGCGCCTGGTGCGCCGGATGACCAAGTTGGAGGCCGAGCTGGTGGCGCTCGACAAGACCCGGCGTACCCAGCGGGGCGCCCGCCGGCGCAGCCGCCTCGCCTCGGTGTCGCTGGTGGGGTACACCAACGCCGGCAAGTCCACCCTGCTGAACCGGCTCACCGACGCCGGCGTACTGGTGGAGGACCGCCTCTTCGCCACCCTCGACCCCCGCACCCGCCGCCTCGAACTGCCCGGGGGCGAGTCGCTGCTCCTGTCGGACACGGTGGGCTTCGTGCGCAAGCTGCCCCACCAGCTGGTGGAGGCGTTCAAGTCCACGCTGGAGGTGGTGCGCGAGTCGGACCTGCTGGTGCACGTGGTGGACTCGGCCTCGCCCGACCCCGAGGGCCAGATCGACGCGGTGCGGTCCGTGCTGGACGAGCTCGACGCGGAGCGGGTCCCGGAGCTGCTGGTGTTCAACAAGGCCGACGACACCGACGAGGCCAAGCGCCTGTCCGCCGACCACCCGGGCTCGGTGGCGATATCGGCCGAGACGGGCGCCGGCATCGACGAGCTGCTCGCGGCCGTGAGCGACCGCCTCCGGGCCGCGGCGCCGGTGGTGGAGCTGGTCGTGCCCTACAGCCGGGGCGACGTGCTGGCCGCGGTGCACCGGGAGGGCGAGGTGCTGGTGGAGGAGCACGACGACGACGGGACCCGCCTCCGGGCCCGCCTGGACTCCGCCGGGGCGGCCCGCTTCGCCGAGTTCCTCGTCTCGTGACCGGCGCCCCCGCCGGCTTCGAGCCGCCCGTCTACCCGTACGAGCGGCTCGCCGGCGCCAAGGACAAGGCCGACGCCCACCCCGGCGGCGCCGTCGACCTCTCCATCGGCACGCCGGGCGACCCGGCGCCGGCGGCCGTGGTGCAGGCGCTGTCCACCTCGGGGGCCGAGGCCGGCTACCCGGCATCGGTGGGCAACCCGGCCCTGCGCCGGGCGGCGGTGGGCTGGATGGCCCGCCGGCTCGGCGTCGAGGTCGAGCCCACCCAGGTGGCGGCGTGCGTGGGCACCAAGGAGTTCGTCACCACCCTGCCCCAGTGGCTGCGCCTGCGCACCCCGGCGAAGGACACGATCCTGCACCCGTCGGTCTCGTACCCCAGCTACGCCATGGGCGCCACCCTGGGCGGGTGCCGCGCCGTGGCCGTCCCGGTGGACGACCACTGGCGGCTGGACCTGGCCGCCGTCGACCCGGCCGACGCGGCCCGGGCCCTGGCCCTGTGGGTCAACAGCCCCGGCAACCCGGCCGGCCAGGTCGAGGACCTGGCGGCGGCGGCCGAGTGGGGCCGGGCCCGCGGGGTGCCCGTCTTCAGCGACGAGTGCTACGTCGAGTTCACCTGGGACGGGCCCCGCCGCACCATCCTGGCGTCGGGCGTCGAGGGCGTGGTGGCGGTGCACTCGCTGTCGAAGCGCTCCAACGCCGCCGGCCTCCGGGCCGGCTTCTACGCCGGCGACCCCGACCTCGTCCGCTACCTGTCCGAGGTGCGCAAGCACGCCGGCTTCCTGGTGCCGGGCCCGGTCCAGGCCGCGGCCGCCGTGGCCCTCGACGACGACGCCCACGTGGAGGCCCAGCGGGCCGTCTACCGCCGGCGCCTGGAGTACTTCCGCGCCGTGCTGGCCGCACTCGGCGTCGACGCCGCCCTGCCCGCCGGCGGGTTCTACCTCTGGGCGCCGGCGCCGGGCGGCGACGCCTGGGCCTTCACCGAGCGCCTGGCCGCCGACGGCGGCTGCCTGGTCAGCCCCGGCGACCTGTACGGCCCGGCCGGCGCCGGCCACGTCCGCGTCGCCCTGGTCCGCCCCGTCGAGCGCCTCCGGCTGGTGGCCGACCGGCTCGGCCTGTCGCTTTCCCCCGCTCGGGAGGCGGGGGATCGTCGGTAGCCTCCCCGCCATGGCGGATCTCCAGGCCACTATCGAGGAGCTGTGGGCGCGGCGGGCCGAGCTGGCGGCGGGTGATGCCGACGCCATGGACGCGGTGCGGCGGGCCGTCGACCTGCTCGACACCGGCCAGGCCCGCGTGGCCGAGCTCGACGGCGCCGGCGGCGTCACCGTGCACATCTGGCTGAAGCAGGCCATCCTCCTGCTGTTCAAGCTGTCGGCCATGGAGACCACCGAGCTGGGCCCCTTCGAGTTCGCCGACAAGATCCCGCTCAAGCACGGGTACGAGGCGGCCGGCGTGCGGGTGGTCCCCGGGGCGTCGGCCCGGTGGGGCGCCTTCCTGGAGCGGGGCGTGGTGCTGATGCCGAGCTACGTCAACATCGGCGCCCGGGTCGGGGCCGGCACCATGGTGGACACGTGGGCCACCGTGGGCTCGTGCGCCCAGGTGGGGGCCAACGTCCACCTGTCGGGCGGCGTGGGCATCGGCGGGGTGCTGGAGCCGCCCCAGGCCGCGCCGGTGATGATCGGCGACGACGCCTTCATCGGCAGCCGCTGCATGATCGTGGAGGGGGCCCGAGTGGGCCGTGGAGCCAAGGTCGGCGCCGGCGTGATCCTGTCGTCTTCCATCCCGGTCATCGACGTGCACACCGGCGAGGAGCTGGGGCGGGGCGTGATCCCGGACCGCGCCATCGCCATCCAGGGCAGCCGCCGCAAGCAGTTCGCGGGCGGGGAGTTCGGCCTGCCGTGCGTGCTGGTGCTCAAGCACCTGGCCGAGGGCGAGGAGCACGACAAGCTCAAGCTGGAGTCGATCCTGCGCGAGCACGGCGTGGCCCCGTGAGCCGCCCATGACCGACCTGCTGGCCCTCACGGCCGAGCTCGTCGACATCCCCTCCGTGAGCCACGACGAGGCCGCCATCGCCGATCACGTGGAGGCGGTGCTGCGGGCCGTGCCGTGGCTGGCCGTCGACCGCCTCGGGCACAACGTGGTGGCCCGCACCGATCTGGGCCGGGACCAGCGCCTGGTGCTGGCCGGCCACCTGGACACGGTGCCGCCCAACGGCAACGAGCGGGCCCGCATCGACGGCGACGTGCTGTGGGGGATCGGCGCGGCCGACATGAAGGCGGGCTGCGCCGTGCTGCTGGAGCTGGCCCGCACCGTCGCCGAGCCGGCCGTCGACGTCACCTACGTGCTCTACGAGTGCGAGGAGGTGGAGTCCCGCTTCAACGGGCTGCGCCGCCTCCTGTCCGAGCGGCCCGACCTGGTGGAGGGCGACGCCGCCGTGCTGGGCGAGCCCTCGGGGGCCCGTATAGAGGCGGGGTGCCAGGGCACCCTGCGCATCCAGGTCACCCTGGCGGGGGAGCGGGCCCACACCGCCCGCCCGTGGACGGGCACCAACGCCATCCACCGCCTGGGCCCGCTGCTGGAGCGGGCCGCGTCCTACACGGGGCGGCGCCCGGTGCTCGACGGCTGCGAGTTCGCCGAGGCCCTGTCGGCGGTGCGGGTCGAGGGCGGGGTGGCCGGCAACGTGGTGCCGGACCGGGCCGTGGTGCAGCTCAACCACCGCTACGCCCCCGACCGCACCTCGCACGAGGCGCTGGAGCACCTGGAGGAGTTCCTGGCCCCGGCCCTGGACGGGGAGGCCGGCGACACGGTGGAGCTGCTCGACTTCGCCGACGGGGCGGCGCCGGCGCTCGACCACCCCCTGCTGGCGGACCTGGTGGCGAGGGCGGGCGACGTCCCGCGGGCCAAGCTGGGCTGGACCGACGTCGCCTTCTTCTCGGCCCGGGGCATCCCCGCCACCAACTTCGGTCCCGGGGACCCCTCGCTGGCCCACGCCGCCGGGGAACGGGTGGAGCGGGCCCAGCTCGACGCCGTCCACGCCGCGCTAGCCGCCGTGCTCGAAGCGGGCTGAGCCGCCCCCGTCGACCCGCCCGCCGGTCCCCCGGGCCCTACAGCAGCTTGGCGTCGAGGTTGATGGCGGCGCCCGGCGCCAGCAGGCGCGACACGGGGCAGATCCGCTTGGCCTCGTCGGCCAGCCGCTGGAACGCCTCGTCGTCGATGCCGGGGACCTCGGCCTCGGTGCGCAGGTCGATGGCCGTGATGCTGAACCCGGCGCCGTCCTTGTCGAGGTGGACGCCGGCCGTGGTGTGCACCCGGGTGGGGGAGTGGCCGTTGGCGCCGAGGACGCCCGAGAGCTGCATGGAGTAGCAACCGGCGTGGGCGGCGGCGATGAGCTCCTCGGGATTGGTGCCGGCGCCCTCCTCGAAGCGGGAGGCGAACGTGTAGGCCCCCTCGTAGGCGCCGCCGCCGAAGCGCATGGTGCCGCTGCCGCTCTTGAGCTGACCTTCCCACTGGGCCTCGGACGAGCGTACGGGCATGGTGCCTCCTTGGGGACCGGGGGTGGACCGCCCCAACGCTAGGGGACGCCCGGGGGCCACGCGGACGGGCCGCTCCCGCCCGCCTCTGCGTGCCGGGCGCGGCCGGTTCGGGCCCGCCGCCGTGCGATCATGGCCCTCGTGCCCCGGCTGCCGCGTACCCGCTGGACCCTGCTCGCAGCGGTGGCCGCCGCCGCGTCCCTCCTGGCGCCCGGAGCGGCCGCCGCCACCAACGACACGCACTGGAGCCGGCAGTGGGCGCCGGTGAAGATCGGGGCGCCGGCGGCCTGGGAGGCCACCACCGGCGCCGGCGTGAAGATCGGGATCATCGACAGCGGCGTGGACCTCGGCCACCAGGACCTCCAGGGCGGCAAGATCACGGCCAACGCGAGCTGCGTGGGCTCGGGTGGGAACCCGGCGTCGTGCGTGGCCGGCGGGGGCCAGGACGTGGCCGGGCACGGCACCCACGTGGCCGGCATCGCCGCCGCCAACAAGGACAACGGCGTGGGGATAGCGGGCATCGCCCCTGATGCGCAGCTGGTGGTGGCCCGGGTGTTCTCGGGGGACACGGCCGAGCTGGCCGACGTCGAGGCGGCCATCAAGTGGACCGTCGACCAGGGTGCCCGGGTGGTCAACCTGAGCCTGGGCGAGAACGCGCTGCTGGGCGGGCTGTTCGGCGGCGGGGGCTCCCTCGGCCCCGCCCTCGACGCGGCCTGGGCCAGGGGCGCCATCCCGGTGGTGGCGGCCGGCAACGCCCAGCTGCTGACGGGGTCGGCCGGCTACGGCGACGTCAACGCCGTCATCGTGGGCGCCACCGGCCCCGACGACGAGATCGCCAGCTACTCGGTGTCCACCGGCAGCGCCAAGTGGGCCATCGTGGCGCCGGGCGGCAACGGGGCCGACGCCAGGCAGGTCTTCTCGACCTACTGGCGGGCGGGGAGCGCCAACCAGTACGGCTATCTCCAGGGGACGTCGATGGCGACCCCCCACGTGTCGGGGACGCTGGCCCTCCTGCTGGCCCGCGGCCTCTCGCCGCAGCGAGCGGTGGAGGTGCTGCTGGCCAGCGCCAACAAGGCGGTGCAGTGCGGTGCCACCTGCGCCGGCCGCCTGGATACCGCGGCCGCGGTGGCCGCCACCGGCTTCGTGCCGGCGGCCACCACCAGCACCACCGGCCCGCCGCCCCCCACCGCCGCCCCCACCACGGCGGCGCCGACCACGGCTGCGCCCCGCACGCGGGTGACGACGGCCCCCACCGTGCCGGCCGCCACGTCCACCGTGCCGGCCCCGGCGACGGTGCCGCCTGACGCCACCACCACCACGCCGCCCACGCCGCCCCCGCCGCCTGCCGAGACCACAGTGGCGCCCGGGCCCGATCCCGGGCCCGGGCCGGACACCGGCATCGGGACGCTGGCCGCAGGGCGCCGGGACGACGAGGAGGACGACGACGTGGGTGGGGCCGGGGCCGCGGCAGGCCTGCTGCTGGCCGGGGTGGCGGCCGCCGCGGTCGTGGTACGGCGGCGGCGCGCCCCCCGGGGCCCCTGACACCTACAAGCGGCGGAGGACGGTGACGACCCTGCCGTAGAGGCGCACGTCGCGCGCGTCGAGCTCGATCGGGGCCATAGCGGTGTTGGCCGGGGTGAGGACCACCTTCGACCCCTTGCGACCGTACGTCTTCACGGTGGCCTCATCGCCCGGGATGCCGGCCACGACGATCTCGCCCTTGCGGGCCTCGTCCTGCTGGCGGACCACCACGTAGTCCCCGTCGAGGATGCCGGCGTCGATCATGGACTCGCCCCTGACCCGCAGCATGAACAGCGTGCCGGTGCCGGTGAAGTCGGCCGGGAGGGGGAGCAGCTCCTCCACGTTCTGCTGGGCCAGGACGTCGGTGCCGGCGGCCACGTCGCCCACCAGCGGCACGTGCTGCGTGGGGCGGCGGCCCATGACGGCCCCGGAGGCGGGGTCGTACCGGACCTCGATGGCCCGGGGCTTGGAGGGGTCGCGCAGCAGGTAGCCCTGGCGCTGGAGCGTGGCCAGGTGGGCGTGCACCGTGGAGGAGGAGGTGAGGCCGACGGCCTCACCGATCTCCCGGACCGACGGCGGGAAGCCCCGCTCGCGCAACTGGGCCGCGATGAAGTCGAGGATCTCCCGGCGCTTGCCGGTGAGCACGGGCGCGGCATCGGCCTCGGTCATGAACCCTCCTGACGTCGAACGTGTGTTCACGGCCAAGGTAGCAGTCCGGCCGCCCATGGGCAAACACCTGTTCCCGATTGGGGCTTGACGGCGAACGGGCGTTCGTGATGAAGTGGAGGCGAACAGGTGTTCCGTGCTGCCGGAGCCACTGTCACACCCCCCTGCCAGGCTCGGGAGGTCGTCACCCCGAGGAGGAGCCACATGACCGCAGTCGTCCGGACCTTCCCCACCCCGCTGGCGCCGGTGGGCCTCAGGGCCCTCCCGGTCGCGGCCCGGCCCCGGCCCACGGCCGCCCGGTTCCGCCGGCGCCGCGCCGTCGCCGCGCTCGGCGCCGTCGTGCTCCTCGGCGCCGGGGCGGTGCTCGCCGTCCCGGGGGAGGGGCCCCTCACCTCCTCCGGGACGGCGCCGGCACTCGTCCCCGTGGGGCGCGCCACCTACGTGGTCCAGCCGGGCGACACCCTGTGGGGCATCGCCCGGGCCCTGCAGCCCGCCGGCGACGTCCGGCCCCTCGTGCACCGGCTGGCCGCGTCCCGCGGCGGGGCGCCGCTGCAGGCCGGCGAGCGCGTGGCGCTGCCGGCCGGCTGACGTGGCGCTGGCGGTCAGTCCAGCGTCACCACGCCGCGGCGCTGCTCGGACACCAGCGCCTCGATCGGGCCCCTCGGGAACCGGCGGTGGCCGCCGAGGGTCGCCATGTACGGCAGCTTCCCGTCGTTGGCCCAGCGCACCACGGTCTTCGAGGACACGTGGAACAGGTCGGCCACCTCCGACACCGTGAGGTAGTCCCGCTTGGGCTTCTGCTTGCGAACTGGGTCCTGGTTCGGCACGGTCGTCCTTCTCCCCGGTCCGCAGTCCGCCCGGAGGTGGGACTGCGCTCGCTTCGTCGTCCTTCGACGCTTCCGACAGAACTCTCGGCAGTGTTTCCTTCCGCGAGAGCAAGACGCCGGCCATTTTCCCGTCATCCTTCCGGGCCATGACCGTCTGGCCCGCCGGTGCACGACCTAGCGTGCGAGCGTGCGCTGCCCCTCGTGCGCCAGCCAGGAGGACAAGGTCGTCGACTCGCGTACCGCCGACGACGGCGCCGCCATCCGCCGCCGGCGGGCGTGCCTGGCCTGCGGCCGGCGCTTCACCACCTTCGAGCGCATCGAGGAGGCACCCCTCGTCGTCGTGAAGCGCTCGGGCCAGCGGGAGGTGTTCGACCGGCGCAAGCTGGTGGCCGGCCTGCGGGCCGCCACCAAGAACCGGGGCGCGGCGGCCCGGGTCGAG
>JBQTJJ010000094.1:0-32783 GCA_052387235.1 Actinomycetota bacterium | reverse complement strand
CCCCGCTTACAGGCCGGCTCACCGTCACCACGCCTGACCTGCCGGCGCGTGCTCCGCCGGGGCGTCCCGGCCGCAGCGCCATTCCGGGTGCAGGAACCGCCCGCCCAGGGCGGTTCCTGCACGCGGAACCGGAACCGGGCGCCGTTGCCACCAGACCGCCGCAACCGGGGGGTGCGCGACTTCGAGCCGGCGGGCGCGGGGTTGTACGGTGCCGGCCGTGCCGTCGACGACGCCGACCCGGGTGAGCCGCTGATGCCGCGCCTGATCCCTGCACCGGTCCGGGTGGCGGCCGCCGGCGAGCCCCCGAAGACCATCGACGAGTTCGTGGGCCGGGCCAGCGACGGCGGCGGGGCGGTGAGCCTGGCGCTCATGACGAGCCCGCCGGGGTGGGCCGAGCCCGGGCAGCGTCCCGAGTTCGACGAGTACACCATCGTCCTGAGCGGCATGGTCCGGGTGGAGCACGAAGGCGGCGCCGTCGACGCCCACGCCGGCCAGTGCGTCCACTGCGCTCCCGGCGAGTGGGTCCGCTACAGCACCCCCGGCCCGGACGGCGCCCGGTACGTGTCCGTCTGCGTGCCCGCCTTCTCCTTCGACGTCGTCCACCGCGACCCGGGCTGACCAGCGTCCCGCCGTCACGCGGCGACGCCGGCCCGAGGCATCATGTCGAGATGCTCGCCGATGGCATCACCATGATGTACGGGCTGGACCACGCACCGGTACCGGCCACCGCCACGTCCGGCGACAAGGACCTCGACCGGCTGTTCGCCGAGCTGTCGGCGGCGTCGTTCGGCGGCGGCCTCTACCGCGTCCACACGCCCGAGCTGGCGCTGGAGTGGACGGAGAAGGTCGAAGAGCTCTTCCCCGCGTTCCGTGACCGGGTGATGTGCTTCGGCTACGACTGGCTCGGCCGCCAGTTCGCGCTCGACAGTCGCCGCCACGACGGGAGCCATCACCTGACCCTGCTCTTCGAACCGGCCACGGGCGAGGCGCTCGAGATTCCCGCCAGCATCGAGGAGCTTCACACCGAGGAGCTGGTGCAGCACGGCGATGCCGCCCTGGCCCTCGACTTCTACGCCGACTGGCGCGAGGCGTCGGGGGACGACTCCTACCTCGGGATGGGCGAGTGCGTCGGCTACGACATCCCCCTGTTCCTCGGCGGGGAGGACGAGGTGTCCAACCTCTCGCGGATCGACATGGAGGTGTACTGGACCCTCACCGCGCAGCTCCTTCACGGCACCCTGCGGCTGCCACCCGGGTCCACCATCCGCGATGTCCGCCAGGACGGATGACGGTCCCCTCCAGACCAACTTCGGGCCGGTCCGTTGACTGGTCGATATTCAGGGGTTTCCGGGGGTGAGAGGGGTTCGAGGGGCCTGTCAGGGTACTTTCCGCCGGCTGGTCCCGTCTGCCACACTTCCGATGGCAGGGGCACGGCGAGGGTGGACGGCGGCAGGAGGTACGGCGATGACACAGGCGGAACTCGGCGACCTTCGGTCGCTGGAGGGGCGGCGCGTCGGGGTGGCGCTGGCCGACCGGACCTGCATCGACGAGGCCGTCCTCGAGGCGGTGGTGAGCGGGAAGCTGTGGCTGCACACCGCCGGCGAGGACGTCTTCGTCCCGGTGCCCGACGTGGTCGACGTCTGGGAGATCGGCCGGCCCTAGGGCCGGCGGTCAGGCGAGCAGCGCCTGCCCTTCCCGCCGGTAGGCCCGGGCCGCGGCCAGCCGCCGCCCGGGGTCGCCGCCGCACAGGAGCAGGAACTCGGCCACCGTCTCCTCGGTGCGGGCCTGCTCGAGGCGGATGTGCCCCCGCTGCCCGGGCGGCGCCTCCTCGAGGGCCGAGTCCAGGTAGGCCTCGGCCTTGGCCAGCCAGCGGGCGGCCTGGTCGAGGTACGCCTGGCGGGACGCCGGCTGCTCCACCGCCTTTCCGAGGCGCTGCCCGGCCACCATCCGCGACGAGATGCCCCGCTGCTGTCGGCAGTACCAGTCGCGGGGCCCGCCCACGGTGAGGGCCCGCCCGTAGGCGATCGAGGCCTCCTTGAACTCGCTGCGGAGGTAGTGCTCGTCGGCGCCGGCGATCAGTTGCTCGTACGAGTGCTCCGTCATCCTGGCCTCCCTACCCGACGCCGGCGACGGGTGAAACGAGCGATCGGCCAAGCTATTTCGGGGGTCGGTCCGCCGACAACAGTTGCCCTTACGGCTCGGGCGGCACCGTGGTGGTGGTGGGGATGTCGAAGGAGGTCGTGGTGGTGGCCTGGGTGGTGGGCGGCCTGGTGGTGGTGGTCGTGGCCCTGGTGGTGGTCGTCGTGGCCGGGGGCCTGGTCGTGGTGGTGGCCACGGTGGTGGGCGGGGCGGTGGGCGGGGCGGTGGGCGGGGCGGTCACCGGCGCCAGCGTGGTCGTCGGCGCCTCCGTCGTGGTGGTGGCCAGTGTCGTGGTGGTGGTAGGGAGCGGGAGGGTGGTGGTGGTGGCCACCGTGACCACGGTGGGGACACCGTCGTCGGCCGGCTCGTCGGCGGACCAGGGGAGCAGGCCGAGGGCCTGGGCCGCCACCAGGAGCGCCAGCAGGATCACGAGGAGCATGAACCACCGGCCCCGCCACCACGGCTCACCGGCGCCGTAGTAGACGGGCGCGTCCGTGTCGCTGTCCTCGTTCCGGCGCAGGACGCGGCCGGGGCGGCTCTCCCACCGGTTCAGGCGATGGGTCGGGGTCTTGCCGAGGTTCTCGTCGACGGAGCGGCGCAGGCCGGCGAGGTCGTCGTCAACTGCCTCGGGGGTCTTCTGAGTGCCGTCGGTGGGCTCGTCGGTGGCCACGGTCCGATGATTCTCGTCCATCCGGGCCGCTCGTGGAAACGCGGTCCCCGGGCAGGGCGGTCGGTGGCGGCTGCCCCGCCCCGGAGGGACGGGCGGGGGCGGGGCAGACCACCTCGGTTCGCTGGACAGGTGGGACTGTTGTGGAACCTGCCCGTCTCAACGACGTGCGCCGGCGATCGGTTCCCGGGGGCTCGCCGGGTGTGCCCGGCGTCGCGCCGCCCGGCGGTGACCACGACCTTCCGGATCCTCCCGCGACTGTTGCGCGCTGGACGAGACCCGCTCCTGGCTATTCTGGCCGCTGTGGTCGCCCGCCAGCCGCAGGGAACGGCCGACCTCGACGCCCTGGTCCACGCCCTCGGGAAGCCGGCGTCGTCATGACCGTCGACCGGGATGCCCTCCGCTCCGTGCAGCAGCCGCTCAAGGACCTGTACCGGGCCGACGCGGCTGCCGCCCTGGTCACGCTGCGGGCCCAGGGGGTGGTGGGCGATGAGCAGGTCAGCTGCAGCGTGGCCACGGGCCGGGCCCTCGTGGAGGCCGGCCTGCACCCGGCCAGCGGCGGCGACGGCAGCTTCGCCTGCTCCGGCGACATGCTGCTCCAGGCCCTGGTGGCATGTGCCGGCGTCACCCTGCGGGCGGTCGCCACGTCGCTCGACGTCCCGCTGCGCTCGGCCTCCGTGCACGCCGAGGGCGATCTCGACTTCCGGGGCACCATGGCCGTCGACAAGGCTGCACCGGTGGGCTTCGCCGCCATCCGCCTCCGCTTCGACCTCGACACCCCCGCCACCCAGGAGCAGGTGGACACCCTGATCCGACTCACCGAGCGGTACTGCGTGGTGTTCCAGACCCTGGCCCGCGGCCCCGAGCTGACGGTGACCACCAGCCGCCCCGCTAGGTGACCTGGTCCCGGCCCAGGCGGCCGGTACGGAGGAAGGCCCGCCGGCGCTCCGGCTCGAAGAGACGGAACCGCCGCCACCACCAGTAGAGCGCGGCCGCGCCCACCAGCTCCTGTGCCACCACCAGCGCCGGCGGGCGCGACAGGCTGGGAAGCTCCCCGCCGGCGAAGGAGAGCCCGAAGGCGGGCCACCAGAAGACCGGCGTGCGGGCCCACATGGCGTCGAGGACGAGGTGGAGGAACGTGCCGATGGGCAGCGCCAGCAGGCGCCGGCGGGCCCCCCGCCGGCCCCGGGTCCCCAGCATCACGCCCACCAGCAGGAGCACGCTCGCGGCCAGCGTGTGGAGCAGCCGGGGACCGCCCAGCACCACGTCGACGATGTCGGGCGCCACCGCCCCCGCCACCACCAGGCGGTAGTCGATGGCCGGGTCCCGGAAGACCTGCCACACCGCCAGGAGGGAGCACCCGGCGAACCAGAGGAGCATGCGGGACCGGTGCCGTCAGCGGACGAGGATGCGCCCGCACTGGTCGCACTGCACCAGGTCGTCGGGCGACGCCCGCTTGATGCGGGCCACCTCCTGGGCCGGCAGCTGCAAATGGCATCCCGAGCACGACGACCCCACCAGCCTGGCCGCGCCCACGCCGCCGAGGGAGGAGCGGAGCCGCTCGTAGGTGGCCATGAGGTCGGCCGGAACCCGGGCCGCCTCGACGGCCCGGGCCTCGGCCACCTTGGCCAGCTCGGCGTCGACCTCGCCCTCGGCAGCCGCGATGGCGGCCCGCAACCGGCCCGCGTCGACCTCCAGGTCCGCCAGCCGGGCCTGCAGCCGGGCCACCTCTTCGGCCAGGGGCTCGTCCTCCTCCATGGTGGCCAGGACGTCGTCCTCCAGCGACGAGCGGCGGGCCTTCAGGGACTCGATCTCGGCCGTCATGGCCAGGATGTCCCGGGTGGCGGTGACCTGGCCCGAGTACAGCCGGCCGTCGATCTCGGCGATCCTGTGGTCGGCGGCGGTGACGCTCTCCTCCAGCGCCGCCTGCCGGCCGAGCACGTCGTCCCGGCGGGCCTGGGCCCGGCCCAGCTCGGCCGCCACCGCCGTGGCTTCCTCGGCTGCGGCCGCCAGCTCGGTCCGCTCCGGGAGGTGGGCCCGCCGGTGGTGCAGCTGGTCGGAGGCCGTGTCGTGGCCCTGGACCTCGAGCAGGGCGTCGAAGGCGCTCACGGCGACGCCGCCGGGGTGGCCGCCGCCGGCGCGGCCGGGCCCGGTGCCGGATCGGCCGGCGCGGGGGCGGCCGTGGGGGCGGGGGCGGCGGTGACGGGCGGATCGGACAGGGCCGGGCCGGCGGGCTGGACACCGGCGGCCGTCGTGGAGGTCGTCCTCGGTCGGGCGCGGCGCGTGTCCGGCGAGCTCTTGTCCCGCAGGTACTTGCTGGGGCGCAGCTCGTCCTTGTCGGCCTTCTTGAAGTCGATGGCCCTCACACCCTCGAGGGCCTCGCCCATGTACCCGCCCCAGATCCGGGCCGGGAACGAGCCGCCGGTGACGTTGCGGCCCCCGACGAACATCTTCTTGTTGCCGAGAGGCGAGCCCATCCACACCGCCGTCGACAGCTGGGGGGTGAAGCCCACGAACCAGGCGTTCTCCCAGTTCTGCGAGGTGCCCGTCTTCCCGGCGACCTGGCGTCCCGGCAGCCGGGCCGCGGTGCCGGTCCCCTTCTCGACCACGGACCGCATGACCTCCGCCGCCAGCCGGGCCGTCTGGGACGAGAAGGCCCGCTTTCCCTTGTGGGGCCCCTCGAAGACCACCTTGCCGGAGCGGTCCGTCACCCGCTCCACGAACGAGGGCGGGTGGTAGACCCCGTCGTTGGCGATGGCGGCGTAGGCGGCGGCCATCTCGAGCGGGGTGGCCTCCTCGGCGCCGAGGGAGATGGAGGGATAGGCGTCGAGGCGGCCCTCGGGGATGCCGAGCTTGACGGCCATGTCCTTCACCTTCCCCAGCCCCACCATCGCCCCCAGGCGGGCGTAGGCACAGTTCAGCGACTTGGCCGTGGCCTGGGTGATCGACATGACGCCGCCCCTGGAGCCCTCGTAGTTGCCGGGCTTGTAGGGCGGGAACCCCGCCACCTTGATGACGCACCCGGCCGAGCCGTTGATGGTGTCGGCCGGGTTGTAGCCCGCCTCCAGGGCGGCCAGGAGCACGAACGGCTTGAACGACGAGCCGGGCTGGCGCTTGCCCTGGGTGGCCAGGTTGTACTTGGCCGTGCCGAAGTCGTCCCCGGCGATCATGGCCCGCACGTAGCCGGTGCCCGGCTCGACCGAGACCACGGCGCTCGTGAACCTGCCCCGCAGCATGGAGGGGGGGAGGACCTCGCGGCGGTGCTCCTCGGCCACGGCCTGGAGGTTGGGGTCGAGGCTGGTCTGGATGCGCAGCCCGCCCCTGAACACGGCGTTGTAGCGCTCCGAGGCCGTCTCGCCCAGGCGCCTGTCGGCCAGGAGCCGCTGCTTGACCTCCTCCACGAAGTAGTCGTTGGGCGGAGGGAGTGGGGTGAAGATCCGGCTCGGCACCGGCTCCCGGCGCACCCGGTCGGCCTGCTGCGTCGTGAGGTGGCCGTGGCTGACCATCTGGTCGAGGGCCAGGCTGCGCCGGACCCGGGCCCGTTCCGGGCGCCTCACCGGGTCGTAGCCGAGGGGGTTGCGGATGATGCCGGCCAGCAGGGCCGCCTGGCCGACGGTGAGGTCCTCCACGTCGGTGTTGAAGTAGGTCTCGGCCGCCGCCTGCACGCCGTAGGCGCCGTTGCCGAAGTACACGACGTTGAGGTAGCGCTCGAGGATCTCCTCCTTGGAGAGCCGGTCCTCCAGGCGCATGGCCAGCACCGCCTCCTTGACCTTGCGGTCGACGCTCTTCTCGGGTGTGAGCAACGCGTTCTTCACCAGCTGCTGGGTGATGGTGGAGCCGCCCTGCTGGACCTCGCCGGCGGACACGTTGGTCACCAGGGCCCGCAGCGTGGCCTTGAGGTTCACACCGCCGTGCACCCAGAACTTGTCGTCCTCCATGTCGAGGATGGCGTGCACCACGTGGTCGGGCACCCGCGCCAGGGGCACGGGCGAGCGGTTCTCCTCGGCGTGGAGGACGGCCAGGAGCTTGCCGTCCCGGCTGTAGACGGCCGAGTTCTGCGACACCTCGACCAGCGTCGCGACGTCGGTGGGGTCACCGATCTGGCCGGCGCTCAGCACCCCCTGCACGCTGGGCGCCAGCAGGGCCAGCCCGAACGCAGTTGCGGTCCCGGCACCCACGAGCGTGGCGACGAAGCGGGGCAGCGGGCGCACCGTCCCCAACCTACCGGAGCGGGGCGAGTTGCCGGGCCCCGGCCCTGGGTAGGGTCGAGGCCATGAGCAAGGACATCGACGACCGGATCGACGACCTCCAGGCCAAGCAGAGCGGCAGGGCCGGCGAGGCGGGCGGTGAGACCATGCGGGTCCCGGTCAACGTCTACGAGGCCGGGGAGGCCCTGGTGGTCGTGGCCCCGCTGCCGGGGGTGATGCCGAGCGACATCACCGTGGAGGTGGAGGGCGGGGAGCTGCGCATCGCCGCCGCCATGCGCTCGGCGGCGGCCAAGGACTACCTGGTCCACGAGTGGCACTACGGCCCGTTCGAGCGCACGGTGGCGCTCCCCGAGGGCTTCGACGGGGGCGGCACCGCCACCTTCGGCAACGGCCAGCTGGCCATCCGCCTGATGCGGGGCGAAGGGGGCGGTCACATACCGGTCAAGCCGGCGTAGCCCCGGTCCGTCAGCGGACCTCGACCACGCCCTTCATGGCCGGGTGCAGGGAGCACAGGTACTCGTACCTGCCCGGCTCGTCGAACGTGTGGCGGAACGTGCCGTCGTCCATGGTCTCGCTCTCGAAGGACCCGTCCTCCGCCGTCACGTCGTGGGGGATGCCCTTGTCCTCGAACTTCCAGGTGACGGTGTCCCCCGCCTCGACGGTGATCTCGTCCGGCTTGAAGGAGATGTCCCGCAGGATCACGGTGCCCTTCTCGGGTGGCCCGCCGGCGCTCCCCGAGCCGTCCGACCCGCCGCACGCCGCCAGCAGCGGGGCGAGCACTGCGAGCGCGACGAATCCGAACCACCCCGCACGGTTCATCACCTGATCGGCCCTTCCTGCTCGGCAAACTCCCCGACGAGCCTACCGAGGACCCCGCCGGGTCGTCCTCCCGGCGGGGCGACGGCTCGGATCAGACGAGGCGCCGGCCCCGGTAGCCGGACAGGGCGCCGGCCACCACCCGCGTTTTCGGCGTACACTGGACGGCGGAGGCTGTCCCCGCCGGGTCGACGGCCGACTGCGCGCAAGCGCCCACAACCCAGGGCGGCGGGTTCGGGACCCGACACCGTGGGCTCCCGGTGCCGTTCCGATCCTGGAGAGCCAACTGGACCGAATCAACTTCGAGGCGCTCGTCGCCGCCGAGTCCGCCGGGTACGCCACCCCCGACGAGCTGGAGGCACTGCGGGGTGAACCCGACCGCTGGGTGTGGACCCTGCGCGCCCTCCTTCGCGAGACCGAGGAGGCGCTGGCCGGCGCCGGGCGCATCACGGGCGAGGAGCGGGACCAGGTCCTGGCCGACCTCCACCAGGAGCGCCAGGGGCTGCGGGCCGCCCTGCGCCGCCTCGGGGCCGACACCGGTGCCGAGAGCGACGAGGAGGAGGGGGAGGAGCCGGCTGACCGGACCCGCGACGACGAGGACGCGGCCGAGTGCGTGCTCCAGGCGTCGTGGGACGGGGGCGACGTGGTGGTGTGGGCCGGCAACCGCCTGGCGCCTGCCGCCACCCTCGACGCGGTGCGGGCCCTGGTGTCCGAGGCCGGCGCCGGCGCCGTGGACTGGTCCGTCCACAAGGGCGTCCCCCTCCCGGCCGGGGAGCGGGCGCCGGCGGTGGCGGCGCCGGTGAGCGGAGCCCTCGGGTGGCTGGTGGGCGTGGGGGCGGGCCAGCTCGGCACCGACGCCGGGCCCGGTGTGCAATGGCTCGGCGACGTGGCGGCCTGGGCCACCGAGCTGGTGGCCCTCGGGCGCATGGCACCCACCCTGGCCCGCAACGACCGGGCCACCACCGGCAACGGCCGCCACGCCACCGGGAAGTACGAGGTGAGATGGGCGCCGGCGGTGGTCGACGGACCCCGCCTCCGCGAGCTGGCGGCCCGCATGCCGGGCTCGGTGGCGGCGCTCACCCCACCGCCCGCCAGCCCTGAGCGCCTGTGCCGGGCCGTGCTGTCGGCCTGCGTCGACGCCATCTGCCGGGCCGGCGCCGGCCGGCTCGTGACGGCGGCCACCGCCGCCGTGGCCCGCAACCGCAGCGACGTCACCGAGGCCGTCCTGGCCGGCATGGACGGCAAGCCGTTCGTGGCTGCGTCCAGGCCCGCCGGCGAGCTGGCCGACGAGCTCAAGCGGTGGGTGGCCCCGGTGGTGTCGCCCGGCACGGTGGGCCTCAGCGTCCGCCTCGACGCCCCCGAGAAAGACGGCGGCTGGCTGCTCACCGTCGAGGTCACCGGCATCGAGCGCCAGCCCCTCCCCGTGGAGCGGGCCCTGGCCGCCGCCAACCGGGCCAAGGCCCAGGAGGCCGACGTCCAGCTCCGCCGCCTGGAGCGGCTGCTGCCCCCGCTCCTGCGGCCCACCCGCCGGCGGGGCCAGGTGGTGCTCGGCGCCGACGAGGCATGGGACCTCATGACGGGAACCGGCGCCGCCCTCGTCGCGGCCGGGTTCGACGTCCGGGTCCCCCGGGCCTCGGCCCGCCGCACCGGCCCCCAGCTCCACATGCGGGCCGACGCCATGGGCGGGCCCACCAAGGTCGGTGCCCAGCAGCTGTCCAAGGTGCGCTGGTCGGTGCTGTTCGGCGACGCCGAGCTGGACGCGGCCGACATCGCCCGCCTGGCGGCCCAGGCCCGCCCTCTCGTGCGGGTGAAGGGCAGGTGGGTCGAGCTGGAGCGGGCCGACCTCGACGCCGCGGCCCGGGCCCTGGCCGAGCAGATGGCCACCACCGAGCTCACCGGGGCTGCCATCCTGCGCCACGCCGTGGGCCTCGAGGGCAGCGCGCTGGGCGGGCCGGTGGTGGTGGACGGCGGCGGCTGGGCCGTCGACCTGGTGAAGGGGGCCACCGAGCATCCGCCCCGCCCTCTCGACGCCCCCGACGGGTTCCTGGGCGAGCTGCGGTCGTACCAGGCCGAGGCCCGGGGCTGGCTCCGGTTCCTCGACGGCGCCGGCCTGGGCGGTTGCCTGGCCATGGACATGGGCCTCGGCAAGACGCCCACCGTGCTGGCCCACCTCCTGGCCACCCGGGGCCAGGGCCCGGCGCTGGTGGTCGCTCCCCCGGCCGTGCTCGGCAACTGGGCGGCCGAGGCGGCCCGGTTCACGCCCGAGCTGCGGGTCCGCGTCCACCACGGCACGGCGCGGGCCACCGCCGACGAGCTGGCCGAGGAGGTGGCGGGCGCCGACGTCCTGCTCACCACCTACGCCACCGCCGTGCGCGACGTGGACGCGCTGGCCGGCGTGGAGTGGGACCGGGTCATCGTGGACGAGGCCCAGACGATCAAGAACCCGGCCAGCGACACGGCCCAGCAGCTGCGCCGGGTGCCGGCCCGCAGCCGGCTGGCCCTCACCGGCACGCCCATCGAGAACGGCCTGGGCGACCTGTGGTCGATCCTCGACTTCACCAACCCGGGCCTGGTGGGCCCGCGGCCGGTGTTCATCGAGCAGCTCTCCAAGAGCAACGGCGGCAAGCGCCCGGGCGAGGCGGCGCTGCGGGCCCTCAACGGCCTGCTCGTGTTCCGCCGCAGCAAGTCCGAGCCCGAGATCGCGGCCGAGCTGCCCGACAAGATCGACGAGCTCGACCACTGCGGCATGACGCCGGAGCAGATCGGGCTCTACCAGGCCGTGCTGGACCGCCTCATCCCCGCCGGCGCCGCGCCGGAATCGGGCGAGGACGCGGCCGCCCGCAAGGGCCAGATCCTGGCCGCCATCACCGCCCTCAAGCAGATCTGCGACCATCCCGCCGCCTACCTGCACGACGACCGGGACCCCCTCGAGGGCCGGTCGGGGAAGCTCACCCGGCTCAACGAGCTGCTCGACGCCATCTTCGAGGCGGGCGAGCGGGTGCTGATCTTCACCCACTTCGCCACCTGGGGCGAGCGCCTGGCCGAGTACCTCACCGACCGCACCTCGCTGCCCATCGCCTGCTACCACGGCGGGCTGACCCGCACCGTGCGGGACCGCCTGGTGAAGGAGTTCCAGGAGGGCACCGGCCCCGGCGCCCTGGTGCTGTCCATCAAGGCCGGCGGGTCGGGGCTCAACCTCACCGCCGCCAGCCACGTCGTCCTCTACGACCGCTGGTGGAACCCGGCGGTGGAGGACCAGGCCCGCGACCGGGCCTGGCGGATCGGTCAGAAGAACGCGGTGGTGAGCCACCGGCTGGTCTGCCCGGGAACGGTGGACGAGCGGGTCGAGGAGGTGGTGGCCGGCAAGCGCCTCATCGCCGACCTCGCCCTCCCGGCCAGCAGCTCGCTCGGCGACCTCGGTCCGGAGCAGCTCCGGGCCGCCCTGGGCCTTCGGCCCGACGAGGTCATCGCGGCCGAATCCGGTGAGGCCGGCGTCGGCGCGGCGGAGACGGCGGCGTGAGCAGGCGGCGGCGCACGCGCAAGCAGGGACCGCCGGTCGACGGCTTCTGGGGCCGGAACGAGACGGAGCGGGCGCCGGCCCGGCCCATCGTCCCCACCCGGGACCCGGCCGCCATCCCCCGCTCCCTGGGCGACCCGCCGCTGTCGTCCAACGCGGCCGCGGCCCAGCACCACCTGTCGGTGGTGTACGAGGAGGCGGTCAAGGCCGCCACCGCCCTGGCCGCCGCCAACGGCCTCCTCGACCTCGGGCCCGAGCCGGCCGACTGAGCGTCCAAAGTGCAGTAGTGGGTCACCTGTTGGCCCACTACTGCACTTTGGACGTGACGGGCGCCGTCACACCCGGCCCGTAGTCTCGGGCCGTGCCCGTACCCGGACCCCCCGAGCTCGGCCGCGGCCTGGTGGTCACGGCCGGCGGTGTGGTGCCCCAGCCGTGGGCGGGGGCGCCCGTGGTCACGGTGGGCGAGGCGGCGCTGGCCGACCCGGGGCCGACGGTGGCCGTGCTGCACGAGGCCTGGGCGGCCCGCCGGCCGGTGGTGGTCGCCCTCGGAGTGGACCCGGCGCGCTTCCGGACCCCGGAGTCATGGGCGGTGGAGCCCTGGACCCTCGACCCGGGGTTCGAGCCGTGGCTCGACCGGCTGCACTTCCTCGTCTGGGCCAACACCTACGACGGACGGGGCGACGGGGAGCCGGTGTGGTGGTGGGGCCGCAAGGCGGAGCGGGGCGGGGCGGTGGCCACGCCCGGCGGGGCGGCCGACGTGGCGCTCCCCGGCGGCCGGCCGGCGTGGATCGACGGGGGGCCGCGGGGGCCGCTCGACCCGGGGCGCCTGGCCGCGGCGGTGGTCCACGCCGAGACGGTGGAGCTGGGCCGGCTCACGCCGGCGCCGGCGCCGGCGCCTCCCACCGCCGAGCTGGCCCCGGACCAGCTGGCGGCCGTGGCCCACGGCAGCGGGCCGACGCGGGTCATCGCCCCGGCCGGTTCGGGCAAGACCCGCGTCCTCACCGAGCGCCTCCGCCACCTGGTGGTGGACCGCGGGGTGGAGCGGGAGACGGTCCTGGCCGTCGCCTACAACAAGAAGGCGCAGGAGGAACTGGTGGCACGGTGCGCCGCCTTCTCGCCCCGGGTGCGCACGCTGAACTCGCTGGGCTACGAGCTGCTGGGCCGGGCCCGGGGCGGCCGGCCCCGCCTCCTGGAGGAGCGGGAGGTCCGGCGCATCGTCGACGACCTGGTGCCCAAGGGTCAGCGCCGGGCCAACACCGACCGACTGGGCCCGTACCTGGAGGCCCTGTCGCTGGCCCGGCTCGGCCTGCGCGACCCGGCCGATGTCGAGGACGAGCGCGACGACGTCCCGGGCCTGGCCGAGGCCTTCGCCGCCTACCGGTCGCGGCTGGCGGCGGCCGGCGCCGTCGACTTCGACGAGCAGGTCTACGGGGCGGTGGAGGTCCTGCTGGCCGACGGTGCCTTCCGCCGCGCCGCCCAGGCCGGTTGCCGCCACCTGCTCGTCGACGAGTTCCAGGACCTCACGCCGGCCCACGTCCTCCTGCTGCGGCTGCTGGCCGCCCCCGGCCTCGACGTGTTCGGCGTGGGCGACGACGACCAGGTGATCTACGGCCATGCCGGCGCCGACCCGGCCTTCCTGGTCGGCTACCGCGGCCTCTTCCCCGCCGCCGCCGACCACCCGCTAGAGGTCAACTACCGCTGCCCGGCCGTGGTGGTCGACCGGGCCCGGGCCCTGCTGTCCTACAACCACCGCCGGGTGGCGAAGGAGATCCGTCCCGGGCCGGAGGCCGAGCCCGACCCGGGCGCCCTCACCGTGGCCCTCCACCGGCCCGACGCCGGCGGCGCGGCGCTGGTGGACGTGGTGCAGGGGTGGCTGGCGGAGGACGGGGTGGAGCCGGCCGGCGTCGCCGTGCTCACCCGCGTCAACTCCCTCCTGCTGGCGCCCCACGTGGCCCTGGCCGAGGCCGGCGTGGCGCTGGACTCGGTCCTGCGGTCCGACGTCCTGGAGCGCACCGGGGTCCGGGCCGCCCTCGCCTACCTGCGCATCGCGGCCCGGCCCGACCGCATCGACGGCGACGACGTGGCCGAGGTCTACCGCCGCCCCTCCCGGGGGTTCCCGCAATGGATCACCAAGTGGCTGCGGGGCACCTTCACCCTGGAGCGCCTCCGGGCCATCGGCGACAGGATGAGCGACGAGAAGGTGGCGGCCAAGGTCGACTCCCTCGTGGACGACCTCGAGCTGGTGGCCGCCGCCGCCCGCAAGGGCACCACCCGCGAGGTGCTCACAGTGGTGAAGGACCGGGTGGGGCTGGGCGGCGCCATGGGCCTGCTCGACGCCACCGGCGCCGGCGAGGGCGGCTCCAGCCACCTCGACGACCTGGAGGCCCTGGAGCAGGTCGCCGGCCTGCACCCCGACCCGGCCACGTTCGAGGCGTGGCTCCGCACCGTGTTCCGCCGGGAGGCGGTGCCGGGCGGGGTCAGCCTGTCCACCATCCACCGGGTGAAGGGGCGGGAGTGGGACAGGGTGGCGGTGTTCGGCGTGACTGCCGGCCTGGTCCCCCACCGCCTGGCCACCGACGAGGAGGAGGAGCGCCGCGTCCTGCACGTGGCCATCACCCGCGGCCGGCGACGGGTGGCGGTGCTGGCCGACGAGTCCCGGCCCTCGCCGTTCCTGGCCGAGATGGCTGGCACCGCCCCCCACCGGCCGGAGCAGCCCAGGCTCCCGGCCGGCACCGGCCGGACCGAGGCCCGGCCCGCCGCCCGCGCCCCCGAGGCGGAGCTCTCCCCCGCCGACGCCCCCTACGAGGAGGCCCTGCGGGCCTGGCGGCTGGACCGGTGCCGGCGCGACAAGGTGGCGGCCTTCATCGTCCTGTCCAACCGCCACCTGCGGGCGGTGGCCACGGCCCGCCCCCGCACCCTGGCCGAGCTCCGGCGGGTGGACGGCATCGGCCCCACCAAGCTCGAGCTCTACGGGGACGAGATCCTCGCCGTCGTGGAGTCGGTCGGGAGCTGACGGCGCCCGCCGCGGAATGGGCGGATCGTCGTCCCGGCCTCCGGTGCCGTCGGCCTCTACCCCGCCGGCCGCCTTCTGGTAGTCGGAACGTCACGGGAACCGTGTCGTTCCGACTACCGGAACGGTGGGCCGCAGTGCTAGGAGGCCCGGGCCCGCCGGCGCTGGCCGGCCAGGCTGAAGGCGGCGAAGCCCAGGACGGCCGCCGCGGTACCCTCTGGCCACGATGCGAAGCCTCGGGGGACGGCGGTGGCTGGCGTGCGGCGCGTCGACGGCGCTGGCCGTCGGCCTGGTCGCCGTCGGGCCGGGGTGGGCGTGCACTCCCACCGCCTCGATCGCCGTCGAGCCGAAGGTGGGTCCACCGTCGTCCCTGGTCATGGTCAGCGGCCAGGGCTTCGTGGCCGACCGTCCCGTCGACATCCATTGGAACTCCATGACCGGCCCGGTGCTGGCGTCGCCGATGGGACCCTCGTTCTCGACGAAGATCGTGGTTCCCGACGTGGCCGCCGGGTCCTATTACGTGATCGCCACGGCCAGAGGGTCCGATGGCTCGCTTGCCGGCAGGTCCTCGGCCGCGTTCGAGGTCACGAGCCCACCGCCGACCACCACGACCACCACCACGACCACGACCACGAACCCTGCGCCGGCCGGCCCCACCGGCGCCACCGGCCAGACCGACGCCACCGCACCTCCGACAACGGCCCAACCGGTGCAGGCGTACGTCCCCCAGGCCGCGGCCACCACCACCGCCACGTCGACGCCCCAGCCGCCCGGCACGGCCGGCGCCGTTCCCGCCGGCGGTCGGGCCCCGAGTGGTGCGACGACGACGCTCGCGTCCGGCGGCACCGCCCGCCCGCCGGCTGCAAGCGCCCCCGCCTCCGGGTCCACCGCCCCGGCGGTCACCTCGAGCCCGGACCAGGGCACGCCTCCGAGTGCCCCGGGCGCCGGCTCGTCCTCCCCCGGCGGCGACGGGCGCGACGGGTCCGACGGGGGCGACGCCGGCGACGCGACGCTCGCCGCCGCGGCGTCGGCGAGGCAGCCCGGCTCCGACGGCGACGCGCTCCTCCCCACCGGCCTCGCCGTGCTCGGCCTGCTCGTCAGCGCCGGCGGCCTGGTCGTCGTGAGGGCGAAGGGTGCGACCCCACGTCGACCCGTCGACGGCGTTCCCGGCTGAACCGCCCGCCGGGGACGCCCTCAGTCGCCGGCGCCCCGGTCTGGCCCCGATCGAGTGAGTGCGTCCGCGCACAGCCGCCGCACGGCGCCGGCCGACGACGCCCCGAGGGCCTGGTCCGCCAGTGCGTTCGCCAGATCGAGCCGGACGGTCCGCACCGCCTGCTTCACCACGGGCACGGCGTTCGGGCGGACCGAGAGGTCGGTCACACCGAGACCGAGGAGCAGGGGCACGGCCAGCGGGTCGCACGCCAGCTCCCCCACCACCTCGACCGGGCGGCCATGGCGCCTCGCCACCGCCGCTACCTCCCGGACCAGGCGCAGGACGGCCGGGTGCATGCCGTCGGCGAGGTTCGCCACCGCGGCGTTCGACCGGTCGGCGGCCAGGGTGTACTGCGTCAGGTCGTTCGTCCCGATGGCGAAGAAATCGACCAGCGGTGCGAAGGCCTCGGCGGTGATGGCGGCGGCCGGGATCTCCACCGTGATGCCGACCTCGACCGCCGCCCTCGTACCGGCCGCGCCGGCCACCGTGTCGAGGCAGGCTCGGGCCGCCTCCAACTCCTCCACGGTAGTGACCATCGGGAACATGAGCCTGACGGGCCGGTGGCCGGCCAGGCGGGCGACGGCCCGCAGCTGGGTCGCCAGCAGTCCCGGTGCGAACAGGCTGAACCTGAGCCCGCGGTTCCCGAGGGCCGGGTTGGGCTCGGCCACCCCTCCCCACGCCGGGATGTCGGCGCCGAGGTCGAGCGTGCGCACGACCAGCGGGCGGGAGCCGATGGCGTCGGCGACCCCACGGTAGGCCAGGTACTGCTCCTCCTCCCCGGGGGCGTCGGTGCGGTCGAGGAAGGCGAACTCGGTGCGCAGCATCCCCACCCCGTCCGCCCCCTGGGCCACGGCGGTCCTGGCCTCCTCCGGATGACCGACGTTCACCAGCACCGGCACCGTCCGCCCGTCGCGGGTGACCGCCGGCTCGACCGCCAGACGGCGGGCCTCGTCCAGGCGGCGTCGCCCGCCGGCGGCCCGGGCCTCCGCCGCCTCCACCAGCGCCGATGGCGGGTTGACGGTCACGGTCCCGGCGTCACCGTCGACGAGCACGCGTGTGCCGGCCGGCACGGCCAGCAGGTCGGGCCCGAGCCCGGTCACGGCCGGGAACCCGAGCGACCGGGCCAGGATGGCGGCGTGCGACAGAGGGGCGCCCGCCGCCGTCGCCACCGCCGTCACCCGCCCGGGCGGGAGCGCCGCCATCTCCGCGGGGGTCACATCGGCGGCCACCACGACGCCACCGAGGTGCGGAAGCTGGTCGAACGGCCCGAGGTGAACGGCCGGGCCGGCGCCGGCGCCCGGTGCGCTCGGAACGCCGGCGAGCACCCGGGTGGGGGTCTTCGGTCTGCCCGCTGTCCGGTCGTCCGACTGCAAGCCGCCATGCTGGCAGACGCGAGCGGCGCGGGACGTGGGTGGGCGCCGGCGCCTCCACCCCCGCCGGATCAGGACCGGCCCTCGCCCGACGCCGGACGATCGCCGGCCGCCCCGCGCCGAGAGGGTGTCGACGGCGTCCCCCGGCGCGCCCGGGAGGTGGCGACGCCCAGGTGGGCGACGCCGGCCACGGCCGCATCCACCGCGCCGAGCAGGTCGCTCCCGTCCCGGGCCCAGCCGGTGGCGCCGGCCCTAGCGGCCATGCCCGGGCCGTCCACGGCCTGGCCGCCCAGGAGCACGGGCACGGCGGGGAGGCCGGCGCGGACCGCGGCCACCGTCTCCATGGCTGCAGCGAGGGACTCGACCAGGGTGACACCGATGCCCACGGCCACCAGGCGGTCGACGCGGCGGGCGGCGGTGACGAACACCTCGGCGGGAACGTCGGCGCCGAGCTCGAGGACGGTGTAGCCGCCCAGGCGCACCAGGTCGGCGCCGATGGCGATGGGCAGGCTGTGCCGCTCGCCTCGCGGCGCACCCAGGACGACGGTGCCACGGCTGCGGCCGGGCCGGCGGAAGCGGGCGCCGAGGCGGGCGACCACACGTACGGCCGTGGCGGTGGCCACGTACTGGTCGGCCAGCCCGAGCTCGCCGTGCTCACCCCCCGCCCCGATCCCGGCCAGGGCCGGGGCCACCACGTCGAGGTAGCAGGCCTGGGGGGTGGCGCCGGCGGCGAGTGCCCGATCGACCACCGACCATGCACCGGTCTCGTCGCCCCGGAGAAGGTGGTGGGTGAGGCGGGCGGCCCAGTCGACGCCCGGCCGGGCCGCGGCCCCGCCGGCGGCGCCGGGACCGGCGGCCAGGCGCGCCACGTCCTCGGCCCGCACCCGCCAGCCGGTGCCCTCGCGGGTCGCCGCCAGCCGGCCCTGGCGGACGTAGCGGTAGGCGGTCATGTAGTGCACCCCCAGCCGGTGGGCCACCTGCTTCAGGTTGAGCGTGTCCTCCATGGCATCCGACCTCGACCTCCGCCGCTTCGCCACCGGCCGACCCGGTGGGGCCAGGCTCTTAAGGGCCTGCGAGTCAACTACCTGCTCGGAAGGGGGGGCGCCCGGGGGGCCGGGGGTGGATGAAAATAACATGGTCCGGGCAAGGGGCAACCCGGTCGGCCAGGGTGCCCTTGACATTCCCTGGCCCGGTACCGGTCCCCCCCGGCACGACCCGCCGCCCGGCGCCCCCCCTTCACTCACGTAGTTGACTCGCAGTCCCTTAGCGCCAAATGGCGGGCGTTGTCCCGGTACTCCCAGGCTTGTAGTTTCACGAGCGTAACCCAACATACGGATGGCAGCGACGGGGACCACACAACATCTTGTGGTTCGGAGTCCCCGGCTGCCCGAGTCAGGGAGCGAGCGATGACGGTCTCCGAGGCAGTCGACACGCGGCCGGCGCCGGCCATGCGGGTCCGCAAGCGCGACGGCAGCATCGAGCCCGTCGACGTGAACAAGATCGTCCGGGCGGTGGAGCGCTGCGCCACCGGGCTCGACGGCGTCGACCCCCTCCGGGTCGCCACCCGCACGATCAGCGGCCTCTGCGACGGGGCCTCCACCACCGAGCTGGACGAGCTCTCCATCCGCACCGCCGCCGCCCTGATCACCGAGGAGCCGAACTACTCGAAGGTGGCGGCCCGCCTGCTGGCCGCGTTCATCGCCGAGGAGGTCGCCAGCCAGGGGGTCGCCACCTTCTCGGCGTCGGTGGCCCTCGGCGCCGAGGCCGGGGTGGTGGGGGCACCCACCGCCGCCTTCGTGGCCACAAACGCCGCCGCCCTGGACCGGGCCGTCGACACCGAGGCCGACCGGCGCTTCGAGTTCTTCGGCCTGCGCACCGTCTACGACCGCTACCTGCTGCGCCATCCCGCCGGTCGCCAGGTCATCGAGACGCCTCAGTACTTCCTGCTCCGGGTCGCCTGCGGGCTCGCCACCACGGTGGAGGAGGCGGTGACCCTGTACGGGCTCATGTCGGCGCTGGACTACCTGCCGTCGAGTCCCACGCTGTTCAACTCCGGCACCGCCCACCCCCAGCTGTCCTCGTGCTACCTCCTCGACTCGCCGGCCGACACGCTCGAGTCGATCTACGCCACCTACGCCGACGTGGCCCAGCTGTCCAAGCATGCCGGCGGCATCGGCGTCGCCTTCTCCCGCGTGCGCTCACGCGGCTCGCTCATCCGGGGCACCAACGGCCTGTCCAACGGCATCGTGCCGTTCCTCAAGACCCTGGACGCGTCGGTGGCCGCGGTGAACCAGGGCGGCCGGCGCAAGGGCGCGTGCTGCGTCTACCTGGATACGTGGCACGCCGACGTGGCCGACTTCCTGGAGCTCCGCGACAACACCGGCGACGAGGCCCGGCGGGTGCACACGGTGAACCTGGCCAACTGGGTGCCCGACCTGTTCATGGAACGGGTGGAGCACGACTGGATGTGGAGCCTGTTCGACCCCAAGGACGTGCCCGGGCTGTGCGACCTCTCCGGCGAGGCGTTCGAGGAGGCGTACCAGGCTGCCGAGGCCGACGGCCGGGCCACCCGCCAGGTCCGGGCCCGCGACCTCTACGCCCGCATGATGCGCACGCTGGCCGAGACCGGCAACGGGTGGATGGCGTTCAAGGACACAGCCAACCGCACCGCCAACCAGGCCGGCGCCCCCGGCAACGTCGTCCACCTGTCCAACCTGTGCACCGAGATCCTCGAGGTCACCGACGCCGCCCACACCGCCGTGTGCAATCTCGGCTCGATCAACCTGGCCCGGTTCGTGACGGCCGAGGGCTTCGACCTCCAGCGCCTGGGCGACGTGGTCCGCACCGTCGTGCCCACCCTCGACCGGGTGATCGACCTCAACTACTACCCGACCGAGGCGGCCCGTCGCTCCAACGAGGGATGGCGTCCCGTCGGCCTGGGGGTGATGGGCCTGCAGGACGTCTTCTTCGCCCTGCGCCTCCCCTTCGACGACCCGGCGGCCCGAGCCCTGTCCCGGCGCATCGCCGAGGAGCTCTACTTCGCCGCCCTCGGCGCCTCCGCCGACCTGGCCGAGGCCTTCGGGCCCCATCCCCGCTACGCCGAGACGCGGGTGGCGTCCGGCGCCCTCCAGTTCGACCTCTGGGGCGTCGAGCCCTCCGACCCGGAGCGTTGGGCGGGGTTGCGCCGGCGCATCGCCGCCGTGGGCCTGCGCAACTCGCTGCTGGTGGCGATCGCGCCCACCGCCACCATCGCGTCGATCGCCGGCTGCTACGAATGCATCGAGCCCCAGGTCTCCAACCTGTTCAAGCGCGAGACGCTCTCGGGGGAGTTCCTCCAGGTGAACACCGCCCTGGTGCGCGAGCTGCAGCGGCTCGGCCGCTGGGACGACGCCACCATCGCCCGCCTGATCTCCGACAACGGCTCGGTCCAGGGGCTGCCCGACCTGCCCGACGACCTGCGCCGCCTGTACCGCACGGCGTGGGAGGTGCCCATGCGGTCCCTCATCGAGATGGCGGCCGAGCGGGGGGCCTTCGTCGACCAGAGCCAGTCGCTCAACCTGTTCGTGGAGAGCCCCACCATCGGCAAGCTCTCCTCCATGTACCTGCACGCCTGGAAGCAGGGCCTCAAGACCACCTACTACCTGCGGTCCCGGCCCGCCTCCCGCATCGCCCCCACCGCCACCACCGCGAGCGGCGCCGGCGGCAGCGACGCTGTGTCCTGCTCGCTGGAGCACCCCGGCACGTGCGAGGCGTGCGACTGATGGCCGCGCCCGCACGCCTCGTCGACACCCGCCTCCTCGACACCCGCCCCGGTGGTCACCGCCCCCTCGCCCCGCCGGCCCGCAGCATCCTCGACCCCGGCATGGACCTCACCCTGCGACCCATGCGCTACCCCCGGTTCTACGAGATGTACCGCACCGCCATCCGCAACACATGGACGGTGGAGGAGGTCGACTTCGCCGACGACCTGGTGGACCTGGAACGACGGCTGGCGCCCGGCGAGCAGCACCTGGTGAAGCGGCTGGTGGCCTTCTTCGCCACCGGCGACTCCATCGTGGCCAACAACCTGGTCCTCAACCTCTACAAGCACATCAACTCGCCCGAGGCCCGGCTGTTCCTCTCCCGCCAGCTGTACGAGGAGGCGGTGCACGTCCAGTTCTACCTGACGCTCCTGGACAACTACCTGCCCGACGCCGACGAGCGGGCCCAGGCCTTCTCGGCCGTCGAGCGCATCCCCTCCATCCGGGCCAAGGCCGAGTTCTGCTTCCGGTGGATGGATGGCATGGCCGAGCTGGACGCGCTCCGGACCCGGGACGAGCGGCGACGGTTCCTGCTCAACCTGATCTGCTTCGCCGCCTGCATCGAGGGCCTGTTCTTCTTCGCCGCCTTCGCCTACGTGTACTTCCTGCGGTCCAAGGGACTGCTCAACGGGCTGGCGTCGGGCACCAACTGGGTCTTCCGGGACGAGAGCGGCCACATGCGCTTCGCCTACGCCGTGATCGACACCATCCGGGCCGAGGAGCCCGGCCTGTTCGACGACGACCTGGCCCGCGACGTCGTGGCCATGATGGAGGACGCGGTGGAGGCCGAGACCGCCTTCGCCGCCGACGTCCTGGCCGGCGCCGTGTCGGGCCTCTCCCTGCCCGACATGCGCCAGTACCTCCGCCACGTGGCCGACCAGCGCCTGGCCGACCTCCACCTGCCGCCGCGCTTCGGTGCCCGCAACCCGTTCGGGTTCATGCAGTTGCAGGATGTGGCCGAGTTGTCGAACTTCTTCGAGCGGACGGTCTCGGCCTACCAGATCGGTGTCACGGGAACGGTCGCATTCGACGAGGAGTTCTGACGCCGCGGCGCGAAAAGCCGGGCGGCACCGGCTCGGCCGGGTGCCGCGAAGATCCAGGTCGCCAGGCCGTTCGGCCCCTTGCGAGCGAGGCCTTGTATCCCGATCGCGGCCGTCATTTACTACCGGGGAGGACGATCTTGTCCCGGGGAGATCTCTGACGATCTCGTCATTCGCACCGTTATAGTGGGAGTAGGGCGATTGCCCCACATCCCTCATATGCCGATGTCACCCCACACCCCCGGTGCTGCGGAGCACTGAGGTGGCACAGGTGGGCCCGTTCGGGCACCTCGGGGAACTGACCGCCGACGTCACCACCGTGGCACCGGCCGCGGGCACCTACACCCACGTGTCGGCGGCCTGCCGGCGGGTGCTCGGCTGGGAACCCGAGCAGATGGTGGGTTGCCGGCCCGACGACTTCATCCATCCCGACGACGTGGAGCCGGCAGCCGACGCCCGCCGGGCGGCCGAGGGCTCCCGCGCGGCAGTGATCTCCCGGCACCGCATCCGCCGGGCCGACGGGACCTACCTGTGGACCGAGAGCGCCACGCGCGCGGTCCGCATGCCCTCACTCGGCGGCCAGGCGGTGCTGATCGCCTCCGTGCGCGACATCTCCGACCGCATGCTGGCCGAAGCCCGCCTGGAGCGCCGGGCCCTCAGCGACCCGCTCACCGGCGTCGCCAACCGCACGCTGTTCGTGGATCGCCTCGGACACGCCGTGCGCCGGCTCGGGCGCGTCCGGTCGGTTCTGGGCGTCATCTACCTCGACCTCGACCGCTTCAAGGTGATCAACGACTCGCTCGGGCACAAGGCGGGCGACGAGCTGCTCCGCAAGGTGGCCGAGCGCATCCAGCGGTCGCTGCGGCCCGCCGACACCCTGGCCCGCCTGGGGGGCGACGAGTTCGTGGTCCTGGCCGAGGGCCTCCTCGTGCCCGCCGAGGCCGAGCGGCTGGCCCAGCGCATCTGCGCCACGGTGAGGGAGCCGTTCGAGCTGGGCGGGGAGTCGTTCGTGTGCACGGTGAGCGCCGGGGTGACCACCACCACCGACCCTGGCCAGTCCCCCGGGAGCCTGCTCCAGGAGGCCGACCTGGCCCTGTACCGAGCCAAGGACAGCGGCCGCAGTCGGGCCGAGGTGTTCGACGAAGAGCTGCGCTCGACGGCCGTGGCGCGCCTGGGGACCGAGCAGTTGCTGCGGGTTGCCATCGCCGCAGGGAACCTCGAAGTGCACTACCAGCCGGTCGTGGACCTCAGCGGAGGGCACGTGGTGGGCGCCGAGGCGCTTGTGCGGGTGCGCACCGGCGATGAACTGGTCACGGCTGAGAGCTTCATCGCCGTGGCCGAGGAGATCGGCCTGGTGGCCACCATCGACGCCCACGTGCTGGCCCGGTCGCTGGAGCAGGCGGCCTCGTGGCGCCGCGAGCCCCGAGGCGGCCCGCTGGTCGGGGTGTCGGTGAACGTGAGCGCCCGCCAGCTGGCCGACGCCGGGTTCGTCGCCACGGTCGAGGAGGTGTTGACCCGGACGTCGCTCCCCCGGGGGTCGCTCGGCCTCGAGATGAGCGAGCGGGTGCTCATGGACGCCAGTTGCTCGGCCATGACCGGTCTGAACGACATCCGCGCCCTGGGCGTGATGGTCGGCCTGGACGACTTCGGGACCGGCTACTCCTCGCTGGCCTCCCTGCGCCGGCTCCCGCTCGACTTCGTCAAGATCGACCGCTCGTTCGTCCACGAGCTGGGCCGGTCGACCCAGGACGCGGCCGTGGTCGCCGGTGTGGTCGACCTCTCCCACGCCCTCGGTCTCTCCGTCGTGGCCGAGGGGGTGGAGACCGCCCACCAGCGCCAGATCCTCGCCGAGCTGGGTTGTGACCAGGCCCAGGGCTTCCTCTTCGGCGCCGCCGTCGACCCGCAGGCGTTCGCCGCGCTCATCGACCGGGGTCAGCGACCGGCGCAACGGGTGGGCGATCCCGGCGACCCGCTCCCCGAAAGGACACGGTAGATGCGGGCCGCTCTTACCGGACAACCGGGCACCTTCTAGCCTCACCTCCTACAACAGAATCGATGCGGCACAGCATGCGAGAACGACCCGAATGGAACAACGCTCGGACCAGCAAGAAGGGGGGCGGGATGGGGGACGTCGACGTTCCTGCCGGCGGCGGTGGCAGTCCTGTCCTCGTCGTCGACGATGACGAGATGGCCCGCGAGCTGGTCGTCCGCTACCTGCACAAGCTGAACCTGCGCAACCCGGTCGTCCCCGCCGGCGACGGCGGTGCGGCCATCGAGGCGCTCCAGGCGATGGACGGGGCACCTTGCCTCGTCCTGTTGGACCTGCACATGCCGGTGAGGTCCGGGTTGGAGGTGCTGGACTGGATACGGGCCCAGCCCGCCCTGTCCCGGGTTCCGGTGGTGATGCTCACCGCCTCCGCCACCCTCGACGACATCGACGAGGCGTACCGGCTCGGCATCGCCTCGTACCTGGTCAAGCCGGTCGGCTTCCCGGGACTCGTCGACGTGCTGCGCGAGCTGGCCCTGCCCTGGATGCTCCTCCCCACCGGCGCGGACGGGGCTCCGGCATGAGGGGGCCCCTGCGCTGGCCCCTCGCCGGCTGTGGAGCGGCCATGGCCGCCGTGGTCGCGCCCCCGATGGGTGGACCGCCGCGGGCGCTGGTGGTCCTCGGGCTGATGGGCCTGTCCGTCGGCGGGCTGATCCGCGCCCACGCCCGTCTCGAGAACCGGTTGGTCCAGACCGCCTCCCACGACCCCCTCACCGGGCTCCCCAACCGGACGGCGTTCGGCGAGGCCCTCCGGCAGGCCCTGGCCCGCCGGCATCCGCCCGACCGGGGGGTGGCCGTGGTGATCACCGACCTCGACGCGTTCAGGGCCGTCAACGACACCCACGGCCCGGCGGTCGGCGACGCCTTGTTGTGCGAGCTGGCCGACCGCCTCCGGCGCTTCGCCCACGAGGCCGCCGCCGTGGCCAGGCTCGGGGGCGACGAGTTCGCGCTGGTCCTGCACGACGCCGACGTCGGGCGCGTCACCGACCTGGCCGGGCGCCTGGTGGACTCCCTGGCCCGGCCCGCGACCGTTGCCGACGTGGTGATCGTCCCGGTGGTCCGGCTGGGTGTGCACGTGCCCGAGGCCTGGGAGGGCGAACGGGAGGTGGTGCTGCGGGCCGACGCCGCCCTCCAGGCGGCCAAGGCGGCCGGTCTCGGCTTCGAGCTGTTCGATGCGGCCCGTCACCGCCCCTTCATCGACCGCTACCAGGTCGAGCTGCAGATGCGGACCGCCCCCGACCGTGGCGAGCTGGTCCTGCACTACCAGCCGGTGATCGACCTGGCCACCCGACACATCGTCGGGGCCGAGGCGTTGGTCCGCTGGAACCATCCCACCCGCGGCCTCCTCGGCCCCGCCGCCTTCATCGAGATCGCCGAGGAGTCCGGGGCCATCGTGGACGTCGGCCGGTGGGTGCTGCGCCAGGCCTGCGCCGACGCCCGGTCGTGGCAGGCCCGCATCGCCGGCGCAGCCCACGTGGGCGTGGCCGTGAACGTCTCGAGGCGCCAGCTGCGCAACACGGTGGTGCTCGACGACGTCCGCCAGGCCATCACCGGCTCCGGCCTCTCACCGGCCTCGCTGACGGTGGAGATCACCGAGACGGCCATGATGCGCGACGCCTCCGAGATGCTCGGGCTGCTCGGCAGCATCAAGCAGCTCGGCGTCCAGCTGGCCATGGACGACTTCGGCACCGGCTACTCGTCCATGGCCCAGCTGCGCGCCATGCCGGTCGACGTGGTGAAGGTCGACAAGGCCTTCGTGGACGGGATCGCCCGGGAGGAGGGTGAATGGGCGCTGGCCGCGGCCGTCATCCGCCTGGCCGGGAGCCTCGGCAAGCGCACCCTGGCGGAGGGCGTGGAGCACCCCTCCCAGGTCGCCCACCTGCGGGCCCTCGGCTGCGAGCAGGTGCAGGGCTTCCTGTTCTCCCGGCCACTGCCGCTGGCGGAGTTCGAGCGGCTGCTCGCCCGGCAGGCGGCGGGCGACCCTCCCCCGTCTCTGGAGATGATCGCCGCTCACTCCACCTCGTCGTCGCCGTCCCGGGAACGGGAAGCACGCAGTGGGAGTCAGTGATCCCGTGCGCACCGAGCCCGGGCTCCCGATCCGGGACCGCGAGGTTCCCGGACGGGCGGTGACGAGGCGCCGCTTCGGGTTCCGATCGATGTGGGCGCTCGCCCTGTTCACCACCGCCCTCGGCGTGATCCCTCTCGGCGCGCTGGCCTACCTGGTGGGCAACCGGGCCACGGATGCCGTGCGTCGCGAGGCCCGCAACAGCCTCTCCAGCTCGGCGTCGCTGACGGCCCTGTTCCTCGACGAGCACCTGCGCGGCATCCAGGACGTCCTCGAGTCGTACGGCCGCCGGCACTCGTTGTGGCAGGCCCTCACCGGTCCTGGAGGCGTCGACGGCCCCGAGCTGGACCGCCAGATGGTGGAGCTGCGCGACGCCCGCTCCGACGTCCTGAACGTCGCCGGGATCGCCGACCTGGCCGGCACGATGGTCGGCGGCACGGTGGCCCAGCCCCCAGGGGTGGACTTCAGCACCCGCGACTGGCACCTGGGTGTGCGGCGCACCGGCACGTCCTACGTGTCCGAGGCGTTGGTGGGGCGGTCCCCGGGGAGTCCGCTGGCCATCAGCGTCGCCTCGCCCGTTCGTGACCAGGACCAGCGGCTCGTGGCGATCATCGTCGTCGGGTACACCCTGGAGAAGTTCCAGCGGTACGTCGAGACGTTCGCCACCGGCCAGGGCATCGACGTCACCGTCACCGATCAGCGCGGGACCGTCATCGCCAAGCCGGGGAGCGCGCCCACGCAGCTCGTCTCCCGAAGGGACGACCCGCGGGTCGCCAAGGCGCTCGGCGGCGGGAGGGGCGTCGCCGATGGCGACCGGAACGCCGCGGGGTGGCCCGTCCTCTCCGCGTACGAGCCCGTGACCGCGCTCGGCTGGACGGTGGTGGCCGAGGTGCCGCGCGCCCGCGCCTACGCCAGGGTTGACCGCCTGCGCAGCGAGGTGATCGTGATCACCGTTCCGCTCGCCCTCCTCTTCACCCTCGGCGGCGTGCTGCTGGCGCGCTCCGCCCGGTCGCGGGACCTGGCCCGCGACCGCGCCGAGCACCTGGCCTCGATCAACGCCGCCGTGCTCGATGCCACGCGCGAGGGGGTGGCCCTGTTGGATCCCGAGGGGCGCACCGTGCTCCGCAACGCGATGACGCTGGAACTGGGCCAGGCCCTTGGCACCCGCCCCGAGGGCGACGCCTACACCGAGATGGCCCGCGTCGCCCCTGTGACGGCAGACCCGGATGCGTTCGCGGCGGCGGCCGACGCGCTGCGGGCCTATCCGCTGGTCGAGCTCACCGACGAGTTCACGCTGGCCGCCTCCGGCCGATCCTTCCACCGCTACTCGAGACCGGTCCTCGACAACACGGGCACGCTCCTGGGCCGCCTGTTCGTGGTCCGCGAGTCGACGGCGGAGCGCCGGGCGGAGGCCGCCGTGCGCCATGCCATGGAGGAGGCCGAGCAGGCCAACGCCGCCAAGTCGGAGTTCCTCGCGACCATGAGCCACGAGATCCGCACCCCGATGAACGGGGTGATCGGCATGGCCGGGTTGCTCTTGGACACCGAGCTCGACGCCGAGCAGCGGGAGTACGCGGAGGCCGTCCGCAGCTCGGGCCAGGCGCTGCTGGCCATCATCAACGACATCTTGGACTTCTCCAAGATCGAGGCGGGCCGCCTCGATCTCGAGGACGTCGACTTCAACCCCGCCGACGTGGTCGAGGAGGTCGGCGAGCTGCTCGCCACCGCGGCCCACGACAAGGGCCTCGAGCTGATCCTCGACATCGATCCCGACCTGCCCGCCAGCCTTCGGGGCGACCCGGGCCGGTTGCGTCAGGTCCTCATGAACCTGGTGGGCAACGCAATCAAGTTCACCGACGAGGGCGAGGTGGTCGTCACGTGCTCCGCGGCCGAGGCCTCCGATGGGTTCGAGCTCCGGTTCGCCGTCCGCGACGAAGGTATCGGTATGACCCCGGAGGTGCAGGCGAAGCTCTTCGGGAGCTTCATCCAGGCCGATGCGTCCACCACCCGCCGCTACGGCGGGACGGGTCTGGGCCTGGCGATCGCCCGGCGCCTCGTCGGGCTCATGGAAGGCACCCTCGCCGTCGACAGCGCCCCCGGCGCCGGCTCCACGTTCACCTTCACCGCCCGGCTGGCCCGCGGGCGAGACCCGGTCACCGCGAGCCCCGCCCACCTCTCCGGCACCCGGGCGTTGCTCGTGGACGACTCGCCCACCAACCTGACCGTTCTCGGCGCCCAGGTGCGTGCGTGGGGCATCGTGGCCGCGGCCGCCGCGAGCGCCGACGAGGCGCTGCGCGCCGCCCACGACGCCGAGGCCGCCGGTACGCCGTTCCACGTGGTCCTCGCCGACTACCAGATGCCCGGGCGCGACGGGCTGGAGCTGGCCGACGCGCTGGCCCGCGAGCTCGCCCACGCTCCACCCGTGATCGTCCTGTCCTCGGCCGGCGGCCGTGAGGCGGCCCGCGGCCGGGACACCAGCCGGGTGGCCCGCTTCCTGACGAAGCCGGTGCGCCAGTCCCATCTCTTCGACGCCATCGCCAGCGCCCTCGGCGCCGCCCCGACCCGGCAACCGGCGGACCACCTCGCCGGCGAGGTGCCGGCTCCGGTGGCCCGGGGGGCGAGGGTGCTGGTGGCGGACGACAACGCCGTGAACCAGCGACTCGCCACGCTCGTCCTCGAGAAGGCGGGCTACCGGGTCGACGTCGTCGCCAACGGCACCGAGGTGCTCGAAGCGGTCGCCCGAGGTCGCTACGACGCCGTGCTGATGGACTGCGAGATGCCGATCATGGACGGCTACACGGCGGCCTCGGAGATCCGGCGGCGGGAGGAGGGCAACGGGCGGCGGCTGCCGATCGTGGCCCTCACCGCCAGTGCCATGGCCGGCGACGCCGAACGCGCATTCGCGGCCGGCATGGACGCCCACGTCACCAAGCCGCTGGACCGCCAGGAGCTGCAACTGACCCTCAACCGCCTCCTGCCCGGGCCAGGCGGGGGTGCTGTCGTCGACACAGTGGCGAAAGAGTCGGCAGGCGGGGAGTTCGACGAGCCCGCGCTCCAGCAGCTCTACGACCTCGACGGCACGGGCGAGGCGCTGGGTGACCTGGTCTCGCTCTTCATCCGCGATGCGCCGGCGCGAGTCGACGCGCTCGAGGACGCCGTGGAACGGGGCGACGTCGAAGCCATCCGCTCGCTGGCGCACACCGTCAAGGGCTCGGCTGCGACCCTCGGCGCCCTCACCCTCGCCAGGATCGCCGGCGAGCTCGAACACGCCGCGCGCCGAGGCACGCGACCCGATGCCGCCGCTCTCGCCGCGCTCCGCACCGCCCTCGCCGACGCCGTGGCGCGTCTGGAGCGGTAGGGAGCGGTGTCCCACCCCCGCGCTCGGGTCAGAGCTGCTCGATGCGCAGCATGTTCGTCTCGCTGCGGCCGGAGAAGGGCAGGCCGGCGGTGAGGACCATCGTGTCGCCGCGGGCGACGGCGCCGAGCCCCTCCAGGCTCTCAACGACCTCGGTCACCGCGTCGTCGATGTCGCCCTCGAACGGACGCGACAGCACGGCGCAGACGCCCCAGACGAGCGAGCTGCGGCGATAGGTCTCCACCGACGAGGTGACGGCGATGATGGGTTGGCGGGGCCGGAAGCGGGCGACCATCTTCGCCGTCTCGCCCGACTGGGTGAGGCACACGATCACCCGGGCGCCCACCAGTTCGGCGGCGTGGCAGGCGGAGTAGCCGACGGCCAGCGCCCGGGGGTAGACGAAGTTCGGCTTGCGGCGCTTGAGGTCCCAGCGTGACCCGCTGTGGGCCTCGATGACGGTGATGATGTGGTCCATGGTCTGGACCGCCTCGACCGGGAACGCCCCGGTCGCCGTTTCCGCCGACAGCATCACCGCGTCCGACCCGTCGAGCACCGCGTTGGCCACATCCGACGCCTCCGCCCTGGTGGGCCGGGGGTTCTGGATCATCGAGTCGAGCATCTGGGTGGCGGTGATGACCGGGATGCCCTTGGTGTTGCAGCGGGCGATGAGGTCCTTCTGCACCGCCGGCACCTCCTCGGTCAGCATCTCCACGCCGAGGTCGCCGCGGGCGATCATCACCGCGTCGGCGTGATCGCTGATGGCGTCGAAGTCGGCGACCGCCTGGCGCCGCTCGATCTTGGCCACGACCGGCACCGGCCTTCCCCGGGCGGCGATGGCCGCCTTCACCGAGACCAGGTCGGCTGCTGTCTGCACGAAGGAGACGGCGACGTAGTCGACACCCATCGACAGCCCGAACTCGAGGTCGGCCGCGTCCTTCTCGGTGACCGCGGCCACGGACAGGATCGCGTCCGGCAGGTTCAGGCCCTTGTTGTCCGACAGGATCCCGCCGTGGACGACCTTGCACTGCACGTCGGGTCCGTCCACGTCCCGCACCTCGAGCCGGAGCCGCCCGTCGTCGAGCAGGACGACGTCGCCTGCGCCCACGTCGTGCGGGAACGAGGGGTAGGAGACCGACACCCGGCGGTGGTCGCCGAGGAGCGGCCTGACCGTGAGGGCGAAGGGGTCCCCCGACGCCAGCTCGACCGAGCCCCCCTCGAAGCGGCCGACCCGGATCTTGGGGCCCTGCAGGTCCTGGAGGACGGCGATCGGCCTGCCCACCTCCTCGGACGCGGCCCGGACGTTCTCGACGAGCGCGGCGTGATCCTCGTGGGTCCCGTGCGAGAAGTTGAGCCTCGCCACGTCCATCCCGGCTTCGGCCAGGGCCAGGACGTCGGCGTAGGAACATGACCTGGGGCCGAGCGTGCACACGATGCTCGTCCGCCGTTGCGAGAGCTGCCACGCCATCGGTGAGCCTCCCCGTTTCTCCAGATCCTACAATCTTGCCGGAACGGTCCTTCCCGACACCCTCGATCCCGACCACGGCCTCCCGCCCGTTCGCTTCCCCGTTCTGCGGGCAGAAATCACCCCATGAGGTCGGGTTGCTGCACGGAGAATGGGTCGCAGGCGAGGGCCATCACGAAGCCCTCGGGCTGCCCGGGCCTGCGATGAAGCGTTGTCCGAGAGAGCGCCAGAGGACCGGCAGTGTGCACGGCCCCCGCACCGGGTAGACGCTCCCCCGTGCCCAACCGTCTTCCCCTCCCGCGTGGTCCAGTCAGCCAGGCCCTGATCACGGCCCTGCGGACTGGCGCCCACCGCTCGCTGATGGATGTGGCCGAGTTGAGTGACGACCCGCTCACCGGCGACGACAGCCACCTTGCATTGCACTGCTGCTACGAGTTGTTCCACGACGGCTACGAGGGTGTCGACGACCGGTGGGAGTGGGAGCCCACAGTCCTGCGGCTCCGGCGCCGGCTGGAGGACCGGTTCCTTGCTGCGCTCCGCGCCGAGCACCACCCGCCGCAGCCGCCGTCGGCGGCCGATACACCAGCTGCCCTCCAGGCGGCGATCAGAACGGTGGCGCAGAGCCCGTCACCCTCGCTGTACCTGGCAGAACGCGGCTCGATCGTCCAGCTGCGCGAAGCGCTCGTTCACCGGTCGATCTACCAACGCAAGGAGGCCGACGCCCACACGTTCGGCATTCCCCGTCTGCGGGGTGCAGCCAAGTCGGCGATGGTGGCGATCCAGGCCGACGAGTACGGCTCCGGCCGGCCGGGTCGAACACATGCCGAGCTGTTCGGCGTCACGATGAGCCGGCTGGGCCTCGATCCGACGCCAGGCGCGTACATCGACCTGGTGCCAGGCGTCACGCTGGCGACGGACAATCTGTCATCGATGTTCGGCCTGCTCCGAGCACTCCGGGGCGCGCTGGTGGGCCACCTGGCGCTGTTCGAGATGACGTCGATCGAGCCCATGGGCCGTTACGCCCGCGCCGTGCGCCGCCTCACGGGCGATGACGTCGCATCCGAGTTCTACGACATCCACGTGGAGGCCGACGGCGAGCACGAGATCATCGCGGCCAACGACCTGGCCGGCGGGTTCGTGCGCGACGAGCCTGCCCTGGCCGCCGACGTCGTCTTCGGCGCCACCGCCCTCATGCGGGTGGAGGGCCGACTGGCCCGACATCTCATGTCGTCGTGGGAGGGGGGCCGCACTTCACTCCGCACGGGCGCCGGCGACCGGGTGCTCGCCGATACCGCCATCGCCTGGTGATCTGAGTTGTCAGTTCGCAGGAGCCTGGGTGCGGCCCGGCTTGGCTGCACCGAATAGGTCGAGGCGGCGCTCGACGCACCGGTCGGCGTTGCGCAGGTCGGTGGCGTGGCTGCGCCGGGTGGCGCCGCAGTAGCCGGCCAACGACCCCAACGACCGGGCCCTGGCCGCCACCGGCTGCTGACCTCCGCCAGAACCGGTTAGGGACTGGGGTGCGATCGATCCGCGGCGGCAGGGGTGGCGGGGGGATACCCTTCGGCCGTGCCGTCGGCCGCAGGGGGAGTGGGCCTGGGACTGGTGTTCGGGTGGTTGACCGCGGCCGCACCCTTGCCGGCCGGGCCCGGCCGGGCCGGTGCCCTCCTGGCCGCTCTGAGCGCGCTGGCCGCCGAGGCGGCCCTGCTGGGCGACGGCGCTGCCGCGGCGTGGTGCGTGGCCGCCATGGTCGCCGGCGCCGCCCTGCGTCTCGCCGTGGCGGCGGCGGCCCGGAAGGGGGTGGGGGCGTGATCGCGGCCGAGGTGGCCGAGACGGCGTCGTCGCTCCAGCGGTGGGGCGCCTTCTCCTTCGGCCTGGTGCTGGGCTGGTTCCTCTACTTCCTGAACCGGTACCGCAAGGAGATCAGCCTGGCCGACCTCACCACCGTCCTCGGGGCGGTGGGCGGCGGCGCCATCCTGGCCCTCTTCCCCGCCAAGACCGACCTGTTCGGCGCCTACGGCGTGGGCCTGGCGGCCGGGTTCTTCGGCTACTTCCTGGTCCTCATGGCCCTTGTGGT
>JBQTJJ010000093.1:0-6588 GCA_052387235.1 Actinomycetota bacterium | reverse complement strand
TCGGGCCCCTTTCCGGTAGGTCCTGCCGGAAGGGCGGAGGGGTCAGGCCAGCTCCACCAGCTCCAGCAGGTCCTCGCTGAACCAGTCGAGGGTGGCCTCGGGGAGGAGCAGGACCCGGTCGGGGGCGAGGGCCTCGACGAAGGCGGCATCGTGGCTCACCAGCACCATGGCCCCGGGCCAGGCGCCGAGGGCCTCGGCCACCGCCTCCCGCGAGGGCGGGTCGAGGTTGTTGGTGGGCTCGTCCAGCAGCAGCAGGTTGTGGCGGCCGGCCACCAGCTGGGCCAGCGACAGCTTCGTCTTCTCCCCTCCCGACAGGGTGCCGGCGTCCTGGAAGGCCACGTCGCCCACCAGGCCGAACATGCCGAGGAGGGCCCGCAGGTCCTGGTCCGGGAGGCTGCAGTCCTCCTGCATGTGGGACAGGACGTCCTTGCCGGCGGTGATGCCCTCGTGCTCCTGGGCGTAGTAGCCGGCCGACACGCCGGTGCCGAAGCGGATGTCGCCGGCGTCGGCGGGGAGCACGCCGGCCAGGATGCGCAGCAGGGTGGTCTTCCCGGCCCCGTTGAGGCCCATCACCAGCAGGCGCTGGCGGCGCTCGAGGGCCATTCCGACGCCGTCGAGCACGGCCGGGCCCCCGTACGCCTTGGTGACGCCCTCCACCTCCACCACCACCCGGCCGCACGGCGGCGCCGGCGGGAAGCGCAGCCGGTAGCGGCGCTCCCTGGCGGGGCCGGTCACGGCGGCCGACTCCAGCTTGGCCACCCGGGTGTCGATCGACTTGGCCGTGCGGGCCCGCTTCTGGGTCTGGCCCCGCATCGAGTCGGCCAGGGAGGTGAGGCGGGAGATCTCGCCGGCCTGGCGCTCGGCCAGGCGGGCCAGGCGCTCCTCGTCCCGCCGGCGGGCGGCCCGGTACTGCGAGTACGTGCCCCTGTAGGCCACGACCTCGCCCTCGTCGAGGTGGAGGATGCGGGTGATGGCCTCGTCCAGCAGGGCCAGGTCGTGGCTCACCACCAGCAGGGCGCCCCGGTAGGAGCGGAGGAAGGCCATCAGCCAGGCGCTGGCATCGGTGTCGAGGTGGTTGGTGGGCTCGTCCAGCAGCAGCAGGTCGCTGCCCGCGAACAGGATGCGGGCCAGCTCGACCCGCCGGCGCTCGCCGCCCGACAGCACCTGCACGGGCAGGTCGAGCCGGTCCGGGGCCAGGCCCAGGCCGGCCACGATGCGGCGCACCTCGGCCTCGGCCCCGTAGCCGCCGGCGCCGGAGAAGGCGTCCTCGGCCCGGCTGAACCTGGCCACGTTGCGGTCGGAGGGGTCCTCCTCGATGGCCAGGCGCAGCTTCTCGAGCCGGCGGGCGGCCTCGTCGAGGCCCCGGCCGGACAGCACGTGGGACAGGGCGGTGGCGTCCACCCCGCTCCCGGCCGGGCGGGCCTCCTGGCGGAGGAACCCGAGGGCGCCGCGGCGCAGTGCCGTGCCGCCGGCGGGCGGGGCCTCGCCGGCCAGGACGGACAGCATGCTCGTCTTCCCGGCCCCGTTCCGCCCCACCAGGCCGACCTTCTCGCCGGCGCGCACGCCGAAGGTGGCCCCGTGGACGACGAGGCGTCCGCCCACCTCCACCTTCAGGTCGCGCACCTGCAACATGCCGCTCATGGTGGTGGCCGGCCGACCCGACGGCCAATCGGGTGGGGGGCGCGGCCCGGCCGCCGGCGGGTCAGGCGCCGGCCGGCAGGGCGGCCCGGCCGAGGAGATCGGCGTACACCGAGGGATCGTCGGCGTCGACCACCGGGAAGCCGCGCCCCTTCTCCCCCACCCACCGCACGGTGACGCCGGGGTTGTGCACGTCGGACGCGTCGGGGAGGAAGAGGTGCGGGGAGCCCTCCACCGCCGGGCCGGCCGCCTCCGCGGCCTGGTCCATCAGCGTGCGCCGGTGGCGCCCCTCGTCCAGGCACTTGGCCAGCACGCCGGCGTCCACCTCGGCGCACGCCTCCGCCACCTCGAGGAGCACGCTGCGCAGCCCGATCGACCGGCTCCGGCCGAAGAAGGCGACCCGGAGGGCCCGGTCGAGGGCTTCGCCGGCGCGAAGGGACTGCTCCCTGGCCGCCTGCACCGCCTCCAGGGCCAGGAGCACCGTCCCCGGGTACTCGGCCTCCCGGCCCTGCCACATGCACCAGCCGGCGCCGGGCTCCAGGGCGCCCGCCACCGGGATCTCGGCGTCGAGCACCAGCTTCGGGGTCGGCCGCCCGTTGATCACCTCGAGGGGGAAGGCCCGGTGGTCGAGGACGACGTCGTCGACCAGGCCGAGCTCCTGGCGGACCCGGTGGAGGCGGGCCACCGCCACGTGGGCCCAGGGGCAGGTGAGGTCGGACCAGACGACGACGGTGCCGGGTGCAGGTGTCTCCATGCCCCCATCCTTCCCGCCGGCGCCCGGCTCCTACCCGCCACGGCTACGGTCGAGCCGGTGACCGAGGTCCCGCCGGAGCCCGCGTCCGGCGACCCGAGCGCCCCGCCCCTGGCCGCCCCGGCCCAGCGGCTGGCCGGCGCCCTGGTGGACGGCGCCCTGTTCCAGGTCGCCGGCCTCGCGCTCATCGGCGTCGACCAGCGGTCGGCCGGCGCCATCACCGCCGTGGCCTACCTGGCCTACGAGGTGGCGATGGTCGTGTGGCGGGGCCAGACCCTGGCCAAGATGGCGCTGGGCACCAGGGTGGTCGACGGCGTGTCCGGCCGGGTCCCCACCCTGTGGCAGGCGGCCACCCGGGCCGTCGTCCCCCTGGCCGGCGTGGTGGCGGACGCGGCCATGGGCAGCGCCGGCGTGGGCGCGCTCTGGGTCTTCGTGGTGTACGGCTCGGTGGCGGTGGACGGGCGCCACCGCGGGCTGCACGACCGGGCCGCCGGGACGCTGGTGGTGGCGGACGGGCGCTCCCCGGCCCACCGCCGCGTGGGCCTGGTGGCGGTGGCCGTGGCGGTGGCGTTCACGGTGGTGGCGGTGGCGGTGGCGGTCGACGACCTCGACGACGGCCAACCCGGAGCCCGGGCGGCCGCGCTCCGGGACCGGTCGTTCCTGGCTTACTAGTTGTCTCGACAACTTCTTTCCCCGGCTACGCTGGGGGCGTGAAGGCCCCCGACGATCGCCAGCTGGCGGCGTGGCGGGCGTTCATCCGAGCCCACGCCACCGTCATGGACCGGCTCGACCACGAGCTGCAGCAGGAGCAGGACCTGCCGCTGACCTGGTACGAGGTCCTGCTCCACCTGGGCAACGCGACCGACGACCGCCTCCGCCTGAACGAGCTGGCCTCCGTGCTGCTGCTCAGCCGCAGCGGCATCACCCGGCTGGTAGACCGGCTGGTGGCGGCCGGCCTGGTGGAGCGCCAGACCTGCCCAACCGACCGGCGGGGCGCCTATGCCGTGCTCACCGCCGAGGGGCGGGCCCGGCTGCGGAAGGCGGCCCCGGTCCACCTCCGCGGCATCGAGGAGCACTTCGCCGTCCACCTCGACGCCGGCGAGGTGGACGCCATCCGGTCGGGGCTGGAGAAGGTGGCCGGCGCAGGGCGGCCCTCCGGCCGGCGCTGAGGTGGCCGGCGCAGGGCGGCCGGCGACTGGTGGACGTGGTCGGCGAGGGCTCGAGCGGCGGCGGCCGGCGTTCCGGGAAGCCTGACATCCGCTCTGCGGACGTGAGCCTTCCCGGAACCCGGACGGTCAGAGGCGGCCGTCGATCCCCAGCAGCCGGGGGCGGGTGACGGCGTGGGCGCCGCGGGCCAGGCCGGCCACGGCGCCGGCCCACGCCAGCAGGCCGACCACGACGGCGGACGTGGTGCTGCCCAGCACCACGCCGCTGGACTGGGCGTAGGACACCATGATCAGCGGCAGCGTGACCAGGCCCGAGGCCTGCTGGGCCGCGGCCGAGCTCTTCACCCGGGCCGACAGCCGCAGCACCACCGAGAGGGTGAGCGCCAGGAACGGCGGGACCACCCACAGCATCAGGACCCACCACTCCCGGGTCGGGAAGAACCACCCCCCGACGCGCGGCCCCACGATGAGGTTGACGACGAGGGAGTAGATCCCGAAGCCCACCAGGGTGGTGAGGTAGCCGGGCAGGAGGCTGGCGATCAGCTTGCCGAAGTAGATCTCGCGGTCCGTGGCCGGGGTGTGGGCCAGGAACTCCCCGGTGCCCCGTTCCCGTTCCCCCACCAGGGTGTTGGCCCCGACCGCGGTCGAGATGGTCATGGGCACGATCACGGCCAGGGGGGCGAAGAGGTACACGGCCAGGGCGTACGAGGTCTGGTCGCCGGGGGAGCCGCCCCTGGACTGGATGGCGGCCTTGGCCCGGTCGGGCAGGACGTCCACCGCCGCCGCCACCCGCTGGACGGCCGGCGACCGGTCGGCGGCGGTGATGACCGACAGCAGGACGGTGGGGGCGATGACGAAGAAGAACCCGGCCAGGATGAGCATGGGCACCCAGAAGTCGGGGCTCTGCCTCAGCATCCGCAGGTCGGTGCGGGCCACGGTGAGCATGCGGGCCCGGTTCACGAGGACGCCTCCGCCCGCCGGGCCGCCAGCGCGCCCTCCACCGCCGCCGGCACCGGGCCGGCGGGGCCGGCGCCCGGCACGGCCACGTCGGCCCCGCCCGACTCCCGCCTCACCACGAAGTACAGCTCCTCCAGGCTGGGCTCGTGCGGGGTGACCCGCCGGATGCGGGCCCCCTCCGCCACCAGTGCCGCCACCAGGTCGGGCACCCGGGCCAGGGTGTCCACGGTGACGCGGGCGCCGGCGCCGTTGCGCTCGTACCCCAGGACGCCGGGGGCCCGGCCGGCGGCGTCGAGGGCCTCGGGGTTCTCGGCGTCGAGGACCACGGTGGGATGGGGCCAGTAGCGGGCCACCAGCTCCTCGGGCGTGCCCGACACCAGGTCCCGCCCTGCCTCCAGCATCACCACCTGGTCGGCCAGGCCCTCGGCCTCGAGCAGGAGATGGGTGCACATCACCACCGTCTTGCCGCCGGCCGCCATGTCGTCGATGAGCCGGAGCACGGCGTGGGCCGACTCCGGGTCGAGGCCGGACGTCGGCTCGTCCAGCAGGAGCAGGTCGGGGTCGTGGAGGATGGCGCGGGCCAGGGCCAGGCGGGTCTTCATCCCCGTGGAGTAGCCCCCGACCCGCAGGTCGAGGGCGGCGTCGATGCCGAAGCGGGCCGCCGCCGCCTGGATCGGCGCCGCCGGCCCCAGCCCCTGCAGCTCGGCCGCGTAGCGCAGGTTGTCGCGGCCCGACAGCCGGTCGTAGAGGGCCGACTTGGCCGACACCACGCCGCACCGCCGGCGCACCGCCTCGCCCTCCACCGAGGGGTCCAGCCCGAACGCCTCGACCCGCCCGGACTCCGGCGGCAGTGCGCCGGTGATCATGCGGACGGCGGTGGTCTTGCCGGCGCCGTTGGGCCCGAGCAGCACGGTGACGGTGCCGGCCGGCACCCGCAGGTTCAGCCCGTCCAGGGCGGTGACGGCGCCAAAGGAGCGGCGCACGCCCTCGAGCTCCACGACGACCTCGCCGGGCATCACGCCAATCTACCGGCGGTGGCCCTCAACGCAGCACGGTCGCCAGGCCGTGCAGGGCCAGGCCGGCCGCGCCCCCCACCACCGTCCCGTTGATGCGGATGTACTGGAGGTCGGGGCCGAGCAGCAGCTCCAGCCGGCGGGAGGTCTCCTCGCCGTCCCAGCGGGCGATGGTGGACGTCACCAGGCCGGCGATCTCGCCCGAGAAGTGCTCCACCACGTACCGGGCCCCGACCTCCACGGTGTCCTGGACCTTGGCCGTGAGGGCGGGGTCGTCCCGGAGGCGGCGCCCGGCGGCCACGACCGCCCCGGCCAGGCGCCGGCGCAGGGCCGACGACGGGTCGGCGGCCTGGGCCCGCAGCTCCGGCTTCACGTCGCTCCACAGCGACGCCATCCACTCCCGCACCTGGGGCTGGTCGAGGATCTCCTGCTTGAGCTGCTCGCCCCGGGCCAGGAGGTCGGGCGACGTCTCCAGCTCGGTGGCCAGCTGCCGGAGCCGGTCGTCGAGCTGGCGGCGCACCTCGTGGTCGGGGTCGCCGGCCATCTCCTGCAGCAGGGTGCGGGCGGCGTCCAGGAGGCGCTCGAAGATGCGGTGCTCGACCGCGTCGGGCATCCACCACGGCGACTTGTGGCCGAACCGGTCCCGAAGCTCCTCCCGGTGCTCGTCCAGCCAGCGGTCGAGACCGGCGATGGCGGCGTCGAGCACCTCGTCGTGGCGGCCGCCGGCCGTGAGGAAGCGCAGAGCCCGGCCCGCCACCGGCGCCAGCGGCACCCGCCCGAGGCGCTCCCGGACCACCTCCTCCACCAGCCGGTGGACGTCCTCGTCCCGCACCGCCTCGGACGCGGCGGCCAGCGCGTCGGCCAGGGGGCCCGCCACCCGGGCGGCATGGACGGGGTCGGCCAGCCAGGACGCGGTGCGCTCGGCGACCCGGGCCGCGGCCAGCCGCTCCACCACCGACTCCGCCGTGAGGAAGCTCTCCTGGACGAACTGGCCGAGGGTCGCACCGAACTGGTCCTTGCGCTCCCGGACGATGGCGGTGTGGGGGACGGGGATCCCGAGGGG
>JBQTJJ010000092.1:0-33817 GCA_052387235.1 Actinomycetota bacterium | reverse complement strand
AACTCGGCATCGCTGTAGATGGTGTTCAGGAGGTCGGCGGCCTCCGGTGGGAAGCGCTTGGTGGCCACGATGATCCTCGTCGCCTCGCCGTCGATCTCGTCGAGGGCGGCGAGGACGGCGTTGAGGTAGGGCTCGTCGATCGTGGCGGGGACGACCGAGACGTCGATGGCGGGCGCCGGCGTCGAGGACGTCGTGGCGGCCGTGGGCACGGTGGGGTCGGCGGAGCTGTCGCCCCCGCCCGAGCAGGCCGCCAACCCCATCGCCAGCAGCACCGCGACCGGGGCGACCCTCACGCCGCTGGAGACTATTCGTTGCCTTTCATGCTGGCAACCGTTCCGGGGGATTTGTCGTACCGGTCGTCGTCTCCGCCCACTCCCGAGTAAATAGCTCCCCATTTTGGGGAGCTATTTACTCGGGAAGGTCAGAAGGCGCCTTCGAGGACCTCGATGTCGGCGCCCATGACCGAGGCCACGTCGAAGCGGATCTCGCGGGGGCGGAGGGGGGCCTCGGTGAGCCAGCGGGCGGCGAGGCGGCGGAGGCGTTCCTGCTTGGCCCGGGTGACGGCCTCGACCGGCGCCCCGAAGGCCAGGGAGGTGCGGGTCTTGACCTCGCAGAAGACGAACATGCGGCCGTCCCGCACGACGAGGTCCAGCTCGCCGTCCCGGCACCGCCAGTTGCGGACCACGACCTCGTAGCCGCGGTCGACGTACCACGCCGCCACCGCCTCCTCACCGCTGGTCCCGAGGGCCCGCCGGCGGTCGGTCATCAGAGCTCCTTCTCGGGGAGCTCCTCCACGTTCACGTCCTTGAAGGTGACCACGCGCACCGATGACACGAAGCGGGCCGGGCGGTACATGTCCCAGACCCACGCATCCCCCAGCTCGATCTCGAAGAAGGTCCGGCCCCCGTCGGCCTTGGCCTCCATCTTCACGTCGTTGGCCAGGTAGAAGCGCCGCTCCGTCTCCACCACGTACTTGAACATGGGGAGGACGGCCCGGTACTCCTGGTAGAGCTGGAGCTCGATCTCGGTCTCGTACCGCTCGAGATCCTCGGCGCTCATCGGGGCAGGTCCCGACACGTCAACGGCATGTGCTCATCGTACGGCCACCCGGCCGGGCCGGACGTCCCGGGCCGGGCCGGGCCCTCACAGGAACGACGCCTCGGACAGCGGCCAGACCCGGGCGATGGTGCGGCCCACCACCGACGACTCCGGGATGGGCCCGAACACCCGGGAATCCGACGAGTTGGCCCGGTTGTCGCCCATGACGAAGAGGTGGCCGTCAGGGACCTTCACCGGGGCGAAGTCGCTGGTCACCGTGCCCGCCGGGAGGTAGGGCTCGTTGAGGCGCCGGCCGCCGACCTGGAGACCGCCCTCCCTCCCCTCCACCGTCTCGCCCGGGAGCGCCACCACCCGCTTGATGAACTCCTCGGTGGACGGCTGCACCACGCCCACTCCCTCGGCCACCTTGCGGGCCAGGCCGCGCAGCCCGCTGCTCCCACCGTCGCCGTGCTGGCTGCAGGCCTGCTCGGGGCAGTCGAACACCACGATGTCGCCCCGGCGGGGGGCGTGGAGGCGGTACGCGATCTTGGAGACGATCACCCGGTCGTTGATCTGCAGCTGGGGCAGCATCGATCCCGACGGGATGTAGAACGCCTGCGCCACCAGGCTCTTGAGCAGGAAGGCGAGCACCGCCGCGCTCACGAGCAGGAGGGGAACCTCGCGCGCCGTGCGTGCCCACCGCAGGCGGCCGGAGCCGCCCGAGTCGGCAATGGTCAACGGGCGGTCCGCTTCTCCTTGATCTTGGCCGACTTCCCGGAGCGCTCCCGGAGGTAGTAGAGCTTGGCCCGGCGCACGTCGCCCATCCGGATGACCTCGATCTTGGCCAGGACCGGCGAGTGGACCGGGAAGGTGCGCTCGACGCCGACGCCGAAGCTGGTCTTGCGCACGGTGAAGGTCTCGCGGATGCCATCCCCCTTGCGGGCGATGACGTCGCCCTGGAACACCTGCACCCGCTCCCTCGTGCCCTCGACCACGCGCACGTGCACCTTCACGTTGTCGCCGGGCTTGAAGGCGGGCACGTCGTCCCGCAGCCTGCTGCGGTCGACCAGATCTGTGGGGTTCATGGCGCGTCACGCTCCTCGTCGTCTGCCCCGGCCGGGCTCGGCCCCCGCTTCGTCGCCGAAGACGGGAGGGCGTCGCCGGGGGACGGGACAGGATACCCGTGCTCGGACAGGAGGCGCACCTCGGCCTCGTCCAGGCCCCCCCGGGCCTCGATCAGGTCGGGTCGCACCGCCAGGGTGCGGGCCAGTGCGGCGGCCCGTCGCCACTGCGCCACCCGGCCGTGGTCGCCCGAGCGCAGCACCTCGGGGACGACCCAGCCCCGGAAGTCGGCCGGCCTGGTGTACTGCGGCTCCTCCAGCAACCCCTCGCTGAAGCTCTCGGTGACGGCCGACGCCTCGTTGCCCATCACCCCCGGCACCAGCCGGGCCACCGCCTCCACCACCACCAGGGCGGCCGCCTCCCCGCCGGCCAGCACGTAATCCCCGATCGACAGCTCGCCGTCGACCAGGTGCTCCACCACCCGCTGGTCCACGCCCTCGTAGCGGCCGCACAGCAGCGAGAACCCGCCGCCGGCGGCCAGCTCCCGGGCCGCCTCCTGGTCGAAGCGCCGGCCGGTGGGCGCCAGCAGGTACAGGGGCCGGGGCGGGTCGGCGGCCTCCACCGCACCGAACAGGGGCTCGGGCGCCAGCACCATCCCCGCCCCCCCGCCGAAGGGCGCGTCGTCCACGCTGCGGTGGGGGTCGGTGGCGGCCGAGCGCAGGTCGTGGACCCGCAGGTCCAGCACGCCCCGGGCCCGGGCCTTGCCGATGAGGCTGGCCCCCAGGTAGCCGTCCACCAGCGACGGGAAGATGGTGAAGACGTCGATGCGCACGCCGGCGGCCCGGGTCAGAGCTCGAGCAGGCCGGCCGGGGGGTCGATGACGACCCGGCCCCCACCCGAGGACACCACGAACCGCAGCGGCACCAGGCCCCCGCCGTCCAGCACCAGCAGGTCGCTGGCCGGGTTCGCCTCCACCGCCACCACCGTCCCCACGGCGGCGCCGGCCACGTCCTCCACCGCCGCGCCCACCAGCTCGTGGACCCACAGCTCGCCGGGGTCGTCCACGGCATCGGCCGACAGCACCGTGCCCCGCAGCGCCTCGGCGCCGGCATGGTCGGCCACGCCGGCGAACGCCACGATCCAGCGGTGGTGGTGGGGCGACGAGCGCACGACCTCGAGCGGGCCCCGGTCCGTGTGCAGCCGGGAGCCGGCGGCCAGGCGCTCGGTGCGGTTGGTCGACAGCTCCACGACGACCTCGCCCCGCAGGCCGTGGGGCTTCACGACCCGGCCCACCTCGAGGCGGACCGGCGGCGGGGTGCCGTCAGTCGACGATGTCGACGCTGGCCTCCACGCCCTCGCGGGCGCCGGCGGCCCGCACCACGGTGCGGATGGCCTGGGCCACCCGGCCCCGCTTGCCGATGATCTTGCCCATGTCGTCCGGCGCCACGTGGAGGCGCAGGTCGACCCGGCCCCGCCGCTCGTCGGCCTCGACGACCACCGCGTCGGGCTCGTCGACGATCTGGCGGGCGATGTACTCCACCACGGTGCGGGGGACGGCGCCCACCACCCGGTTGCCGGCGTCGTCGTCCAACGCGTCGTCGTCGACGGCGTCGTCGTCATCGCCGGCCGGGGCCTCCCCGAACGGCTCGCTCACGCCGGCGCCCCGGGCTTGAACTGCTCCCACGCCCCCGTGATCTTCAGGAGCTTCTCGACCGTCTCGGTGGGCTGGGCCCCCTTGCGCAGCCAGGCCACGGCCTTCTCCTCGTTGATCTTGATCACCGAGGGGTCCGACCGCGGCTCGTAGGTGCCGAGGATCTCGATGAACCGGCCGTTGCGGGGCGAGCGCGCGTCGGCCGCCACGACCCGGTAGGTCGGCTGCTTCTTCTTGCCCATCCGCATGAGACGGAGCTTCACTGCCACTGGATCCCTCTTCCTCTCGTCAGCTCGGGCGGGTCATCTTTGGAGTGGCCCGGCCGCCCTTCTTGTTCTTCTTGCGCTTCTTGTTGGTGAGCGCCCGCCCGATCCCCATCGAGCTCATCATGCGCTGCATCTCCTTGAACTGCTTGAGGAGGAGATTGACCTCCGAGGTGGTGACGGCGCTGCCGTTGGCGATGCGCAGGCGCCGGGAGCCGTTGATCAGCGACGGGTCACGACGCTCGGCCGGGGTCATGGAGCGGATGATGGCCTCCACCCGAGCGAGCTCCCGGTCGTCGATCTTGGCCTGCTTCACCTCCTTGGGGATCCCAGGGAGCATACCGACGATCCCCTGGAGCGGCCCCATCTTCTTGATCTGCTGCATCTGCTCGAGGAAGTCCTCGAGGGTGAAGGTGCCCTCCATGAGGGCGGCGGCGGCCCGCTCGGCCTCGTCCTTGTCGTAGGCCTCCTCGGCCTTCTCGATCAGGGTGAGGACGTCGCCCATGCCCAGGATGCGGCTGGCCATGCGGTCGGGGTGGAACGTCTCGAAGTCGGCCAGGCGCTCGCCCACGGAGGCGAAGGCGATGGGCCGGCCCACCACCTCCTTCACCGACAGGGCCGCGCCTCCCCGGGCGTCGCCGTCGAGCTTGGTGAGGATGACGCCGTCGAGCTCGAGGGTGGCGTGGAAGGCCTCGGCCGTGGTGACGGCGTCCTGGCCGGTCATGGCGTCGATGACGAGGAACGTGTAATGGGGGGACACCCGCTCGGAGATCCGGCGGACCTCCTCCATCAGCTCGGCGTCGATGCTGAGGCGGCCGGCGGTGTCGACGATCAGCACGTCGCGACCGAGGCGGCGGGCCTCCTCCAGGCCGGCGGTGGCCACCGCCACCGGGTCGGTGGCCTGGCTGAACACCGGCACGCCCACCTGGCCGCCCAGGACGCGCAGCTGCTCGACGGCGGCCGGGCGCTGCAGGTCGGCGCCCACCAGGAGCGGGTTGCGGCCCTGCTGCTTGAACCAGCGGGCCAGCTTGCCGGCGGCGGTGGTCTTGCCCGAGCCCTGGAGACCGGCCAGGAGGACCACGGTGGGCGGCTTGGAGGCGAAGGTGATCCGCAGCGTCTCGCCGCCCAGGGTGGCGATCAGCTCCTCGTGGACGATCTTGATGACCTGCTGGGCCGGCGTGAGGCTCTGGCTCAGGTCGGCGCCCACGCACCGCTCGCGGATGCGGCCCACCAGGCCCTTGACGACCAGGAAGTTGACGTCGGCCTCGAGCAGCGCGAGGCGGATCTCGCGCAGGACCTCGTCGACCTCGGCGTCGCCCAGGCGGCCCTTGCCCCGCAGGCGCGAGAAGATGCCCTCGAAGCGGTCGGAGAGGCTGTCGAACATGCGGGCCAAGGGTACTGGACCCGCCTGCGGGGGCCCCAGGGGCCCGGAGCTCAGTCCAGCTTCGCCGGCGCCGGCACCTGCTGGTCGAGCCACTCGTCGGTCACGGCCGGCACCGGGAAGGTCTCGCCGTCGCCCTCCAGCTCGAAGACGTAGACGGGCACGAGGACGGCGTCGACCTGCAGCAGGGCCAGGTGGGCGCCGGTGATGGTCTGCAGGGTCGGCTCTGGCGGCTCGGCCGGCGGGCCGGGGGGCGGCACGCAGCTGACGGCGGGATCGCCGCAGTCCCCGATGGCGGGCTCGGTGCCGCCGGCTCCAGCTCCCGGCTCGGCCGCCTCCTCAGGGGCGATGGCGCCGGCCGACCCGGCGGACGAGGCCGAGCCGCGGTCCACTTCCGTGGTGGCCGGCTCGGAGCCCGATTCCAGGACGGCCACACCGTCGGTCGCGAAACCGACGCCGCCGAACACGGCGGGGTTCCTCAGCCGCTCCAGGGCCTTGTCCACGCCGACCAGGGGATAGTCGCCGATGCGCTCGGGCCGGCCCAGGAGGCCGTTGGCCCGCACGATGGCGCCCTTCGGCCCGATCGAGACCGAGTGCGAGGGGCCGTAGACCCGGACGCCGTCGAGGCGGGGCTCGACCCATGCCTCCCAGGTGGCCCAGCCGTCCGACATCTCGAACCCCTCGGTGCCGGCGCCCAGCCGCTCGAACAGCGCCCGGGCCAGGCTCTCGGCCTCGGCCCGGCTGGGAAGGTCCGCCGGCCGGGGCGGGGGCGCGGGGGGAGGGACGGGGGCCAGCGTGGGCGGGGGACCGTCCGGCGGGAGCGGCGCCGGCTCGGCGCACTTCACGGTGTCGGCGCACACGGCGGAGGCGGGCTCGGGTCGGGCCACGGCCTCCACGTGGGTGGCCACGGCCACGCCCTCGCACGACGCCACGGCCGCGCCGGGCGGCCCGTCGGAACGCACGGCCGGCTCCGGGCACGTCGCGCCGAGGTACCAGGGCAGGCCCGGCACCCGCTCGACCCGCAGCTCGAGGTCGCCGTCGCTCAGCACCCAGGCCCTGGCCCCGTCCTGCGCCACGGCGCCGTCGAGGCCGAGCGCCCGGCCCAGCGCGCGCACGTCGTCCTCGGACGCGGTGGAGCCCAGCCGGTAGGCCGGCGCGGTGGCGGCCAGCTGGGGCAGGGTGCCGGCCACCTCGTACTCGACCGCCCCGAAGCCCGGCGCCAGCATGGCGCTCCTCGACTCCGTGGTGGCGGCGCCGTCGGCGGCCGACCCGGCCGACCCCAGCGGGAGCTTGATCAGGTCCTGGCCGCCGTCCCGGCCGGCGAGGACGGCCACGGTGGCGACGGCCAGGGCGAACGCGACGACTGCGGCGAGGGCGGTGACACGGGTGCGCATGCCCATTGGACGCCGACCGCCTTCCCCCGGTTCCCGATCCATGGACCAGTCTACGAGGGGGGCCGGCGGCGGCGCTCAGCTGAACAGGGCGTCCACGAACTCCCGGGGATCGAACGCCACCAGGTCCTCGGCCTGCTCGCCCAGGCCCACCAGCTTGATCGGGAGCCCCAGCTCGCAGGCGATGGCGAGGGCGATGCCGCCCTTGGCCGTGCCGTCGAGCTTGGTGAGCACGACCCCCGTGACCTCCACCGCCTCTGTGAACTGCCGGGCCTGGACCAGGCCGTTCTGGCCCGTGGTGGCGTCGAGGACGAGGAGGACCTCGCGCAGGCGGGCCGGCGGGCGCTCGGCGATGCGGCGCACCTTCTTCAGCTCCTCCATGAGGTTGACCTTGGTGTGGAGGCGGCCGGCGGTGTCGGCCAGGACCAGGTCGGCACCCTTGGCGCCGGCCCGCTCCACCGCGTCGAAGATCACCGAGCCCGGGTCGCCCCCCTCGGCGCCGCGCACCAGGTCGGCTCCCACCCGCTCGGCCCACAGGCCGAGCTGCTCGGCGGCGGCGGCCCGGAAGGTGTCGCCGGCGGCCATGACCACCTTGCGGCCGGCCGCCGCCTCCCGCAGGCCCAGCTTGCCGATGGTGGTGGTCTTGCCCACGCCGTTGACGCCCACGAACAGCCACACGTTGGGCCCGCCCGGCTCCAGGTGCAGGGTGCGGTCGCCCTCGGACAGGCGCGCCGTCAGGTCGTCCTTGAGGGCGCCCACCAGGGCCTCGGAGGTGGTGATCCCCTCCGCCTTGACCTTGGTGCGCAGGTCGTCGAGCAGGGCGGCGGTGAGGCCGACCCCCACGTCGGCCCGGATCAGGGCCTCCTCCAGCTCGTCCCACGTCTCGGCGTCGACGGCGGTGCGGGACAGCACCGACGACACGTAGCCGGCCAGCAGGCTGCGGGCCTTGCCCAGGCGGTCCCGGAAGCGGGGCCGGGGCGCCAGGGTGGGGAGCGCCGGCTCGGGCTCGGGCGGGGCCTCCACCGCCGGCGCCGGCGCCGCCTCCACCACGTCCGGCTCCGGCTCCGGCGGGGCCTCCACCGCCGGCGGGGCCTCGGCGCCGGGCCGTGGGGCCTCCCTGGGCCGGGTGGGCGCCGGCGCCCTGCCGGCGGGGGGCGGCTCGAGGTCGAGGCCGCGGGACCGGCGCCGGGACACGGTGACGCCGGCCACCGTGCCCACCAGGGCCAGCACCACGAGCAGGACGAGGACGATCTCCATGGGGGGCGAGCCTAAGGCGCCGGCCCCGTGTCCAGATCCCACAACCGGGTCACCTGCTGGACCACTAGTGGGATGTGGACGGCGACCGCACCCGCTCGCTCAGGACCCGGGAGGTGCCGCCGGGCGACATGCTCACGCCGTAGAGGCAGTCGGCCGCCTCCATGGTGCGCTTCTGGTGCGTGACGACGAGGAGCTGGGCCGACTCCCGGAACTCCTCCAGCAGCCCGACGAAGCGGTGGAGGTTGACGTCGTCGAGGGCGGCCTCCACCTCGTCGAGGAGGTAGAAGGGCGACGGGCGGCTGCGGAACACCGCGAACAGGAAGGCCAGCGCCACCAGCGACCGCTCCCCGCCCGACAGCAGGGACAGCTTGCGCACGCTCTTGCCCGACGGGCTGGCCTCGATCTCGATCCCGGTGTCCAGCAGGTTGTCGGGGTCGGTGAGGCGCAGCGCTCCCCTGCCGCCGGGGAACAGCAGCTCCACCAGGCCGGTGAAGGCGGCGGACACGTCGGCGAAGGCGGCCGCGAACGACGCGGAGATCTCGGCGTCGACGGCGGCGATGACCTTGGCCAGGTCCCGCCGGCCGGCCCGCACGTCCTCCAGCTGCTCCTCGACGAAGCGCTGGCGCTCCTCCAGCTCGTTCAGCTCCTCCAGGGCCAGGGGGTTGACCGGTCCCATGGCCCGCAGCTCCCGGTCCAGCCGGGCCGACCGGTCGGCGGCGGCCACGCCGGCGGGGAGGGGCGGGCACGGGGTACCGGTGGCGGTGAGGGGGTCGGCGTCGAGGTCCCGTCGGAGGGTCTCGACGGCCGTCTCCAGGCGGAGGGCCACCTCGGACGCCCCCAGCTCGGCCGTGCGGGCCTGGTCGGAGACCTCGGCCAGCCGGCGCTCGGTGCCCGCCCGCTGGGCCCGCAGGGCCTCCAGGTGGGCGGCCGCCTCCCGCAGCCCCTCGCGGTGGCGGCGCCGGTGGTCGTGCAGGCGCCCGAGCGCCTCCTCCACCAGGGCCAGGTGGCCGGCGACGGTGGCGGCCAGGCCGGCCACCACCGAGGCCCGCCGCTCGAGGGCGCCCCGCCGCTCCTCGGCCACCTCGGGCGTGCCGCCACTGCGGCGCAGGCGGTCCTGGACCTCGCTGCGCCGCGCCGCCAGCAGCGTGCGCCGCTCCTCCAGGGCGCCGGCCCGCACCTCCAGGTCGGTGCGCAGGGCGCCGAGGGCGTCGGCCCGCTCCTCCAGGCGCCGGCGGGCGGCGCGGGCTGCCGCCGACCGCGCCGCGCCGGCCGCCTCCTCCGCCTCCAGCGCCGGCAGCAGCGACTCCAGCTCGGCCACCCGTTCCTCGGAAAGGCGCAGCCGCTCGGCCAGCTGGCCCAGGTGCTCCTCCTGGGCCTCGCGCTCGACCTCGGCGTCGGCCAGGTCGGACCGGCGCCGCTCCAGGGTGGCGGTGGCCACTCCCAGGCGGGTGACGCTGGCGTCGAGGCGCCGGACCAGGTCGGCCTCGGCGGCGCGGGCCGCGACGGCGGCCTCCCGCGCCGGCGGTACCGCCTCGGCCGCAGCCTCGGCCTCGGCCGCGGCCTCGGCCGCCCGCGACTCGGCCTCGGCCAGGGCGGTGCGGGTGGCCACCGTGCCGGAGCAGCCCACGCGCCACCCGCTGGCCGCGAACCGGTCGCCGTGGCGGGTGACCACCACCAGGCCGGGATCGACCAGGGCCAGGTCGAGGGCCTGCTCCCAGCCGCCCTCCACCGCCACGGCGTGGGCCAGCAGGGTGTCGAGCAGGGCCTCCACGCCCGGGTGCCGGGAGGCCACGTGGGCCCGCACCGGCTCGCCGGCGGCGGTGTGCAGGGCGGCGCTGGCGGGCGACCGGCCGCCCCCGAGGGCCAGCACGGCGGCGCCGATGGCGGCCTCGTCGGCCCGGCGCAGGGCCGACAGGGCCGAGCGGGCGGCGTCGGCGTCGTCCACCACCACCGCCGCCACCGCCTCGCCGGCGGCCGCCTCGAAGGCGTCCTCCCACCCCTCGTCGATGTCGACCAGCTCCACCAGCGTCCCCACCACGCCGGCCACGCCGGCCAGGCGCTCGGCGCCGGCCCGGGCCCCGGCCGCGTCGTGGGCCCACCGCAGCGCGTCCTCCCGTGCCGCCCAGGTGTGGCGGGCCTGCTCGGCCTGGCGAAGGCGGGCCTCGGCGCCGGCCAGGGCCGCCTCGGCCCCGGCCCGGGCCCGGGCCGCCTCGTCGCGGGCCGGCGCCAGCTCGGCGCCGGCGGCCCGGCCCTCGTCCACCTCGCAGGCCAGGGCCGCGATCTCGCCCGCCAGGGCGGCGGCCCGCTCCTGCCCGGCCCGGGTGCGCAGGGCCAGGCGGGCCTGCTCGGCCCGGGCCTGGTCGGCGGCGCGGCGCAGCGCGCCCAGCTCGCCGCGGTGCTCGGCCGCCTGGGCGCCGGGGGGCCGGTCGGCGCCGGCCCACTCCCGCTCGAAGGCGGCCCGGTCGCCGGCCAGGGCCGACTCCCCGGACGCCAGCTCGCCGAACTGCGGGGCCAGGGCGGCGGCGTCGGCCTCCACCGCCGCCAGCGAGGCGGCGAGGGACGAGGCCTCGGCTTCCAGGGACGCCACCACGTCGCCGTCGACGCTGGCCTGCAGCTCGCGCTCCACCGACCGCCGGCGCTCGGCCAGCACCGCGGCCAGGCCCCGGGCCCGCTCCCGAAGGCCCTCGAAGCGCAGCAGGGCGTCGCTCGGGTCGTCGGCGCTGCGGGCCGCCACCTGGACCTCGGACCGGGCCACCTCGGCGTCGAGGGCCGCCATGTGGGCCCGCAGCTTGTCCTCGACACCGGCAAGCTGGGCCCGGGCCGCCAGCGCCGCCCGCTGCCGGGCCTCGAGGGCCATCAGCTCCCGGCCGGCCAGGTGGAGGCGCAGGGCCTCCAGCTCCGACTCCATGTCGCTGCGCCGGCGGGCCGCGTCGGCCTGGCGCTCCAGGGGCCGGCGCTGGCGCCGGACCTCGCGCAGCAGGTCCTGGAGGCGGATCAGGTTGCCCTCGGTGGACTCCAGGCGCCGCTCCGCCTTCTCCCGGCGCCGGCGGTACTTGAGCACTCCGGCCGCCTCCTCGATGATGGCCCGCCGGTCCTCGGGCCGGGCGTCCAGCACGCCGGCCAGCTGGCCCTGGGACACGATCACGTGCTGCTGGCGGCCCACGCCCGTGTCGGACAGCAGCTCCTGCACGTCGAGCAGCCGGCACGGGACGCCGTTGATGGCGTACTCGCTGTCGCCCGAGCGGAACAGGGTGCGGGTGATGGTGAGCTCGGTGAAGTCGATCGGCAGCAGGCCGGACGAGTTGTCGATGGTGAGGGTGACCTCGGCCCGCCCCAGGGCGGGACGGGAGGCGGAGCCGGCGAAGATCACGTCCTCCATGCGCGACGAGCGCATGGTGCGGGGGCCCTGGGCCCCGAGCACCCACGCCACGGCGTCGACGACGTTCGACTTCCCGCTGCCGTTGGGGCCGACCACCACCGTGACCCCGGGCTCCAGGTCGAGGGTGGTGGCCTCGGCGAAGGACTTGAAGCCCTTCAGCGTGAGCGACTTGAGGAACACTCGGCAGAAGGGTAGCGGGGGTCCCGGGCCCCTCCGCGGACCCCGGAGGGGCCCGGGCCGGCGGGATTCCCGCCGGGCCGGTTCACACCTGGCACTGCTGGCACAGGAACGACGAACGGCCCTGGGTCTTGACCCGCGCGATGGGGTTGCGGCACCGCCGGCAGGGCTGCCCCTCCCGGTCGTAGACCTTGTGCTGGCTCTGGAAGTCGCCCATGTGGCCGAACAGGTCCTTGTACTGCTCGTCGGCCAGCGACGAGCCCCGGTGCTTGATGGCGTCCTGCAGCGTCTCCACCAGCGAGCGGTAGAGCCGGCGCACCTCCTGGGACGAGAGGGAGTCGGACAGCCGGTCGTAGCGGAGCCCGGCCGCCCACAGGATCTCGTCGGCGTAGATGTTGCCGATGCCGGCGATGAACTGCTGGTCCATCAGCAGGGTCTTCAGCTTCACCTTCCGGGCGTGGAGCAGGTCGCTGAAGCGGTTCCAGCTCATGACGTGCTCGAGAGGGTCGAAGCCGAGGTGGGCCAGCTCGGGCACCGCCTTCTCCACCTCGTCGGACGCGGTGACGAACAGCTCCCCGAACGTGCGGGGGTCCACGAAACGCAGCTGCCCGCCCTGGCTGAAGGTGATGACGACGTGGGTGTGCTTGGCCAGGGCCTCCTTGGCCGACCTGGCCCGCAGCAGCTGGCCGCTCATACCGAGGTGCACCACCAGCGCGTCGGTGTGCTTCTCGCCCGACTCCCCGGTGGTGGGGTCGAGCCCGACCACCAGGTACTTGCCCTTGCGCTGGACGCCGGTGATCTTTCGGCCCTCGAGGCGGTCGACGAACTCGCCCTGGTCCTTGTGGCGCCGCACGGCCCGGGCGCCGGTGACCTCCACCGCCTTGATGCGCTTGCCCACGACCTCCTTCTCGAGGTCGCGCCGCAGGGTCTCGACCTCGGGCAGCTCAGGCACGGTCCGTCGGCTCCGGTTCGGCCAGGGAGGCCCAGGCGGCCCGGGCCGCGCTCTGCTCGGCCTGCTTCTTGGACCGCCCCTCGCCCCGCCCCCGCTCCACGCCGCCCACGTAGACGGTGGCGAAGAACTGCTTGGCGTGGTCCGGCCCCTCGTCCGACACCACGTAGCGGGGCAGCTCGTCGTGGGTGCGGGCCACCAGCTCCTGGAGCCGGGTCTTGTAGTCCGACCCGCCGGGCCCGACCGCGGCCTCGGCCACGTGCTCACCCAGCAGCCCGAGCACCAGCTCGGCCGCCGCGGCCCAGCCGCCGTCGAGGTAGACGGCCCCGATGACGGCCTCCATGGCGTCGGCGAGGATGGAGGGCTTCTCCCGGCCGCCGGACGAGTCCTCGCCCTTGCCCAGGTGCAGCGAGGCCCCGATGCCGAGGCCGCTCGCCACCTCGGCCAGCAGGACCGAGTTGACGACTGCGGCCCGGACCTTGGCCAGCTCCCCCTCGGGAAGGTCGGGATAGGTCCGGTACACGTGGTCGGTGATCACCAGGCCGAGCACCGCGTCCCCCAGGAACTCCAGCCGCTCGTTGGACTCCTCGCCCGCCACCTCGGCGCACCACGAGCGGTGGGCCATGGCGCGGTGGAGCAGCGAGCTGTCGGCGAAGGCCCAGCCCAGGCGTTCGGCCAGAGCCTCCACGGTCGAGCTGCGCAACAGCGTCAGGACGATTCCAGCTTGGCGACCACGTAGTCCACCGCGTCGCGGACCGTCCGCAGGTCCTCGAGGTCCTCGTCGTCGATCCGGAACCCCACGGTCCGCTCCCCCAGCTCCTCCTCCAGCGCCTCGACCAGTTCGATGAGGGCGAGGGAATCGGCCGACAGGTCCTCGCTGAACGAGGCTCCCTCGGCGATGTCCGACGGCTCGATCTCGAGGATGTCGGCCAGACGGTCCCGAATCAGCTCGAAGACCGCCTGGCGGTCCATGGGGCCACGTTCGACGTGGGTCTCGGCGGGCATGCAGCACTCCTGGGGCGGTCCGGTGTCGCCGGATGGTACCGCGGCCCCGCCTTGTGCGTATGTGAATCGGGGCCCCGTCGAGGGGCGGCCCGCCCGGTCCCGCTACGCCTTGACCGACTGGCGCAGGCGGTCCACCAGGCCGCCCCGGACCATGTCGGCCGCCACCCCGACGGCGTTCACCACCGCGTCGGCCGTGGAGGCCCCGTGGCTGATGATGCAGACGCCGTCGACACCGAGCAGCAGGGCCCCGCCGTAGGAGTCCGGGTCCATCTCCTTCACCAGCGGCAGGAGCATGGGTACCAGCACCTGCGAGGCCTGCATCGCCTCCGGGGTGGAGGTCATGATCCCGAACACGGCGTCGCGCATGAACACCATGGCGCCCTCGAGCGTCTTGAGCACCACGTTCCCGGTGAAGCCGTCGGTGATCACGACGTCCACCCGGTCGGTGAGCAGATCGCGCCCCTCCACGTTGCCGATGAAGCGGCCGGCGGTGCCGGTCCAGCGCTCCGGCGCCTGGAGGAGGGCGTTGGCCTCCTTCACCACGCCCGTGCCCTTGGTGGCCTCCTCGCCGTTCGACAGCAGGCCCACCCGGGGCTCCTCGATGCCGTAGCGGCCGGTGGCGAAGGCGGCGCCCATCTGGGCGAACTGCACCAGCCACTCGGGCTGGCACTCGGCGTTGGCCCCGGCGTCGAGCAGCACGGTGGGCGTGGACCCCGGGACCGGCAATGGAGTGGCGATGGCGGGCCGGCTCACGCCCGGCAGGCGGCCCATGCGCAACAGGGCGCTGCCCATGGCGGCGCCGGTGTTGCCGGCGCTCAGCATGGCGCTGGCCCTGCCGTCGCGGACGGCCTCGGCCGCCCGCACGACCGACGCGTCCTTCTTGCGCCGCACGCCGGCGGCGACGTCGTCGCTCATCGTGATGACCTCGCTGGCCGGCACGACCTCGATGCCGCCGGTGTCGCCCAGGGCCGCGGGGTCGCCGACGAGCAGCACCGGCACCCCCAGCTCCTCGGTGGCCCGGCGGGCGCCGGCCACGATCTCGGCCGGGCCGCGGTCGCCCCCCATGGCGTCGATGGCGATCGGGAGCACGGCCCTACCCGACGTCGATGGCTTGCCGACCCCCGTACCACCCGCAGTTCGGGCAGACGACGTGGGGCAGCTTGGCCTTGCGGCACTGGGGGCACGTGCTGCGCGGCGGCGCCGACAGCGTCCAGTTGCTGGCCCGCCGGCTACGGCTCTTGGCCTTGGAGGTCTTCTTCTTGGGGACGGCCATGATCGACTCTCTCGCTCTCGCTTCGTTCGGCTCGGTTCGTGGGGGCTAACTGTCCCCGAGGGCGTCGAGCGCCGCCCAGCGGGGGTCCGGGGGGGTCCCGCTGCACTGGCACGGTGCCACGTTGCGGTCGGCGCCGCACGTCGGGCAGATCCCGGCGCAGTCCTCCCGGCACAGTGGCGCCAACGGCAGCTCCAGCAGCACAGCGTCGCGTGCCAGCGGCTCCAGGTCGAGCCGGTCGCCCGCGAGGAGGTACGTCTGCTCCGGATCGGGGTCGTCCTCGAAGACCTCCCGGACGTCGATCCGGACGGTTCCCCCGGCATCGGCCAGGCAGCGCCGGCACGGGCCGCGCCACGGCGCCGTGACCGCGCCGGAGACCACGACCGCGCCCGGGACGGAGTCCAGCACGACGTCGACCTCGACCTCGGCGCCGGCCGGCACGGCGCTGCCCGTGACCTCCAGGCCGGCGAGGACGCCCGACCGCCGCTCGCGCCGGCGCTCGCCCGGGGCGTGCCGGAGCGCACCCACGTCGACGACGAACGGGCTCGACCTCACGCCCGCCATTCTAGGTACCCGCTACAGCGGCTGGTCCTGGTCGAAGAAGGCCTCGTCGATGCCCTCCGACGCACCGAGCGCGCCGCCGTCCGGCCCGTAGTGCTCGCCCTCGCCCTGGGCCGGCGCGGCGGACCGCAGCTTCTCCCGGCCCGCCTGCACCGTCTTGGTGGTGCGCTCCAGCACGATCTCGAACGCGGCCAGCTTCTGGTCGCAGTAGTCGTCGGCCTCGTGGCGCAGGCGGCGGGCCTCGTCCCTGGCGTCGTCCACCGTCTTGCGGGCCAGCTGGGTGGCCGACCGCACGATGTCGGTGCGCTGCACCATCCGCTCGGCCCGGACCCGGGCCGCCTCCAGGATCTCGTCGGCGTCCCGCTGGACCTTGGCCAGGAACTCGTCGCGCTCCTTGAGCATCCATCGGGCCCGGCGCAGCTCGTCGGGAAGGCGCTCCAGCGCGTCCTCCAGCAGCTCGCGCACCTCGTCCTTCTCCACCCGCACGGTGGTGGACAGGGGCATGGGCTTGGCGTTGTTGACGATCTCGATGACCCGGCGCAGGAGGGTCTCGGTATCCACGGGATCGCCCTGGTGCTCCATCATGCGAACCGCTCCACCAGGCGCTTGGCCACCGGGCCCGGGACCATCGAGCTCACGCGGGTGGCGCCGCCGAGCCGGACGATCTCCCGCAGCAGCGAGGAGGCGATGAACGACGAGCTGGTGGCGCACGGGAGGAACACGGTGACGAGCTCCGAGATGGCCTCGTTCATCTGGGCCATCTGCAGCTCGTGCTCGAAGTCCGACGCGACCCGCAGGCCCTTGACGATCACGTCGGCGCCCACCTGGCGGGCCAGGTCGACGACCAGCGACCCGAAGAACTCCACCTGGACGTTGGGCAGGTGCTCGACCGATTCGGCGATCATCTCCCTGCGGTCGGCCAGGCTGAACAGCGGCTCGCCCTTCTGGGGATTGCGCACAGCGGCCACGATCACGGAGTCGAACAGCCTCGCCGCCGTCTCGATGATCTCGAGGTGTCCGTTGTGAAGCGGGTCGAAGGAGCCCGGGAAGAGGGCTGTCCTCACGCGCTGCCTTTCTCGTGGGGGCCGCTGACCGGATGGGCCAGCATGACCACGGTACCGCCGTAGTGCCTGGCCTTCCGAACTTCCCACCCCGGGCCCACGTCGACCTCCCGGTCGCTCTCGAGCACGGCCAGGCCGGCCGGGAGCCTGCTCATCAGGTCGGCCCATCCGTCGAAGGCGTACGGCGGGTCGACGAGGGCCACGTCCACGGGCGGGGCCCCGTCCAGCCAGTCGGCCACGTCGGCCTTCACCACCGTGGCCCTGGCGTAGAGCCCGGTGATCACGAGGTTTGTCCGGAGGAGCTCGAGGGCGGCGGGGTCGTCGTCGACGAACACGGCGGTGGCCGCGCCCCGTGAGAGCGCCTCGATGCCGAGGGCCCCGGTGCCGGCGTACAGGTCGGCGAACGAGCGGGTCTCCACGATGTCGAGCGACCCGAGCATGTCGAACACCGCCTCCCGCACCCGGTCGCCGGTGGGGCGCACCCCGCGGCCTTCAGGGGCCCGGAGCCGGCGTCCCTTGGCTGTGCCGGCTACGACGCGCATGGGGCGAGACTAGGCCCCCGGGCCGTCGCCTCCGGCCGACAGCTTGGCCTCGGCCCTGACCCCCACCACGGCCAGGTCCTCGACGCCGGCGACCGCGATCCGGCCGGCGCCGTAGCGGCGGCGCTGGCGGGCCTCCAGCCTGGTGGCGATCTGGCTCAGCGTGGCGTTCACGATGATGTACAGCAGGGCGGCGTAGGCGAGGGACTGCAGGGAGTTCTGGAAGAACTGGTAGTTGATCCTGGCCCGGCCCAGCAGCTCCTGGTAGCCGATGATGATGCCGAGGGACGAGTCCTTGAGCAGGGTGACCAGCTGGCTGACGATGGCGGGCACCATGCGCCGGACGGCCTGGGGGACCACCACGAAGGCCATCGTCTGCCAGTACCCGAGGCCGAGGGCGTAGGAGGCCTCGCTCTGACCCCGGTCCAGCGACAGGATGCCGGCCCGGAAGATCTCGGCCAGGACCGAGCTGTTGTAGACGGTCAGCCCGACCACCAGGACCCAGAAGGTCTCGAGCTTGAGGTCCTGGCGGTCGACGCCGAGCCAGGCGATCTCCAGGCTCGGCAGGCCGAGCCAGCAGAACAGGATCAACAGGTAGAGCGGCAGGCCCCGGAAGAACTCCACGTACAGGCCGCCGAGCCAGCGCACCGGGCCGTTGCGGGCGAGCCGGGCGAGGGCCATCACGGCGCCGATGCCCATGGCGATGCCCATGGCCGTGACCGCCACCTTCACCGTGTTGAGCAGGCCCACCAGGAAGAACTTGTGCACGGACCACAGCCGGAACGGTTCCCACTTGGCCGCTTCGAACTGGCCGTTGTCCTGGAGGCGGTTGAAGGCGACCAGCGCCAGGAGCAGGAGGGCCACCACCGCCAGCACGGACGCGAGCAGCACCCTCCGGCGGGCCCTGGGGCCGAGGGCGTCTGCGAGGACCGGCGCCGTCATCGTTTGATCGCCACCCGGCGCTCGATGACGCCGAGCAGCAGGCCGGACGGGATGGTGAGCACCAGGTAGGCGACGGCGGCGCCCATGAAGATGGGCAGGAACTGGGCCGTCTCGTTGATGAGCTGCTCGGTGGTGCCCACCAGCTCGTCCACCGAGATCAGGGCGGCGAGGGACGAGTTCTTGATCAGGGCGATGAACAGCGTGCCGAGCGGCGCCACCACGGTGCGGAAGGCCTGGGGCAGCACGATGATCCGCAGGACCTGGGGGAAGGTGAGGCCGAGGGCCCGGGCCGCCTCGCCCTGGCCCCGGGCCACCGCGTTCACCCCCGATCTGACGATCTCGCCCACGAAGGCGCCCGTGTAGGCGGACAGCACGATGACGGCCGTGTTGAAGAACGAGAACTGGATGCCCAGGTCGCCGGCGCCGAAGAGGAAGCCGACCATCAGCACCGCGAGGGGCGTGTTGCGCACGATCCCCACGTACAGCGACCCTGCCGCCCGGAGGGGGGGTACCGGGCTGACCCTGCACGCGGCGACCACGGTGCCGATCACGAGCGCTGCCGCGAAGGACAGCACGGTGAGCGACACCGTGGTGCGCATCCCCTTCAGGAAGAGGTCGAGGTTGTCGACGACGACGTCCACGGCCCCTGCCCCGGGTCAGCCGGTGGTGGTGGTGGCTGCGGTGGTAGTGGTCGTGGCAGCGGTGCTGGTGGTGGTGGCCAGGGTGGTGGCGGTGCCCGTGCTCGGGTAGCGGTTCACGGCCGGGGGCTCCGGCGTGGTGAGGCCGAGCTTGCCGAGCGTGGCCTCGTAGGCCTCGGCCCACTCGCCGCTCTCGTAGATCTCCTCCAGGCGGGTGTTGATGAACTCGCGGAAGGCGTCGTCACCCTTCTTCAGGCCGATGCCGAGGGGCTCCTCGCTGACGTCGATGTCGAGCAGCTTGAACGCGTTGTTGCTGTTGGCGGCCAGGCCGAGGAGGATGCCCCGGTCGGTGACCACGGCCTCCACGCGGTCCTGGCGGAGGGCATCGGCGCACTCGGGGTAGGTCTCGAAGAGCGTGAGCTGGGCCGTGATCTTCTGCTTCTCCAGGTTGGCCGGCGTGGTGGAGCCCCGGCCGGTGCAGACCTTCTTGCCGTTGAGGTCGGCCAGCGTCTTGATCGTGGTGTTGTCGGTCTTCACCATGACGGTCTGCCCGTCGATCACGTAGGGACCGGCGAAGTCGACCTGCTGCTTGCGGGTGTCGTTGATCGTGTAGGTGGCGACGACGATGTCGACCTCACCGGCCTGGATCACCGCCTCCCGCACCGCCGACACCGTCTCCTTGAACTCGATCTTGTCCCCGATGTCGTCGATGTCGCCCCCGAAGATCCCCACCGCGATCAGCTTGGCGATCTCGATGTCGAAGCCCTCGAGGTCACCGGTGGTGGGGTTCTGGAGTCCGGACCCGAGCTGGTTGAACTTGGTCCCGACGACGATCTTCCCCTTCTCCTGCAGCGCGGCCATCGTGGTGCCGGCCTCGAACTCGGGCGCGGCCTCGGTGGTCGTGGTGGTCTCGTCGTCGCCGGTCGCGGTCACCGGGTCGTCGTCGTCGCCGCACGCGGCCCCAACCAGCGCCATCGTGAGCAGCAGTGACGTGATCATCCACCGTCGTCGGGTCATGCGGGTCTCCTTTGCTTGGATGACAAGTTTCTATACCTTCAATGGGCCAGGATCTTGGACAGGAAGTCGCGCGCCCGGTCCGAGGCCGGGGCGGAGAAGAACTGCTCGGGCGGTGCCACCTCCACCACCCGGCCCTCGTCCATGAACACGACCCGCTGGGCCGCCGAGCGGGCGAAGCCCATCTCGTGGGAGACGACGATCATGGTGGTGCCCTCGGCCGCGAGCTGGATCATCACGTCGAGGACCTCCTTGATCATCTCGGGGTCCAGCGCCGAGGTCGGCTCGTCGAAGAGCATGAGCTTCGGGTTCATGGCCAGGGCCCGGGCGATGGCGGCCCGCTGCTGCTGGCCGCCGGAGAGCTCGGCCGGGTAGCGGTCGGCCTTCTCGGCGATGCCCACCCGCTGCAGAAGGGCCCGGGCCCGCTCGGTGGCGTCCTTCTTCGACACCTTGCGCACCTTGATGGGACCGAGGGTCACGTTCTGGAGCACCGTCTTGTGGGCGAACAGGTTGAACGACTGGAACACCATGCCCACGTCGGCCCGGAGCCGGGCCAGGGCCCGGCCCTCCTCCGGCAGCGGCACGCCGTCGATGGTGATGGTCCCCGAGTCCACCGGCTCGAGGCGATTGATGCAGCGGCAGAGCGTGGACTTGCCCGAGCCCGACGGCCCGATGACCACCACCACCTCGCCCCTGTCCACCGTGAGGTCGACGTCGGTGAGGGCCTTCACGTCGCCGAAGGTCTTGGTCACCTTGTCCACGACGACCAGGGGCGTGCCGGCCACAGCGTGAACCTAACGCCTGCAGCGGGGCTCCGCTGCCCGACGTCGCCCCACCGAGTCGTGGGGGGCCGGCCGAGGGGGGGTCGGCGGACCGGGGGCGGGCCGGCAACAGCTTTAACCTACCGCCTGCTGGGGGGCTCCGCTGCCCGACGTCGCCCCACCGAGTCGTTCCGGGAAGCCTGAGGTTCGCTCTGCGGACGTGAGGCTTCCCGGAACCCCGACGACCGTGCCCGCTACGACTTGAAGAGGAACTCCGCCTCCTCGTCGTCGACCAGCAGGCGCAGCTCGTCGGCCAGGACGTCGTTGGCCGCGAGGTGCGGGTCGGCGTCGACGACGGCGAAGGCCACCCGGCGGGCCTCGCGCACCAGGTCCTTGTCCCGGCGCAGCGAGGCCAGCTTGAGGTCGCTCCGGCCCTTCTGGCGGGTGCCGAGGATCGTGCCCTCTCCCCGCAGGTCGAGGTCGACCTCGGCCAGCTCGAACCCGTCGGTGCTGCGGACCAGGGCGTTCAGGCGCTCCTCGGCCTCGGGCGTAGTGACCTCGCCGAGCAGGAAGCACCACGAGGCGGCCCGGCCCCGGCCCACCCTGCCCCGCAGCTGGTGGAGCTGGGCCATGCCGAAACGGCCGGCGTCCTCCACCACCATCACGGTGGCGTTGGGCACGTCCACCCCCACCTCCACCACCGTGGTGGCCACCAGCACGTCGACGTCGCCCCGGCGGAACGACTCCATGGCCGCCTCCTTGGCCGCGGCCGGCATCTGGCCGTGGAGCAGCCCGAGCCGCAGGTCGGGGAAGACCTCGGCCTGCAGCCGCTCCAGCTCCTCGGTGGCCGACCGGGCCTGGATGCGCTCCGACTCCTCCACCAGCGGGCACACCACGAACGCCTGGTGGCCGGCCGCCACCTCCTCGCGCACCCTGCCCCAGGCCTGGCCCTCCTCGATCGGGCCCCGGGCCCACACCGTGGCCACCGGCGTCCGCCCGGGGGGCAGCTCGTGGAGGACGGTGATGTCGAGGTCGCCGTAGACGAGCATGGCAGCGGTGCGGGGGATGGGCGTCGCCGTCATCACCAGCACGTCGGGGTCGCTGCCCTTGCCCCGGAGGGCGGCCCGCTGCTCCACGCCGAAGCGGTGCTGCTCGTCGATGACCACCACGCCCAGGGCCGCGAACTCCACGTGCTCGGTGAGCAGGGCGTGGGTGCCGATGAGGATGTCGACCTGGCCGGCCCGCAGGGCGGCATGCAGCTTGGTGCGGCGGGCGGCCGGCGTCTTGTTGGTCAGCAGCTCGACCCGCAGCGAGCGCGAGCCGGTGAGGGTGGCGGGGTCGGGCACCTCCAGGCCCTGGAGCAGGGCCCGGATCCCCAGGAAGTGCTGCTCGGCCAGCACCTCGGTGGGCGCCATCAGCGCCCCCTGGTGACCGCCCTGGACCGCGGCCAGGAGGGCCGTCACCGCCACCACCGTCTTGCCCGCGCCCACGTCGCCCTGGAGCAGGCGGTGCATGGGGTGGGGGCCGGCCAGGTCGGCGCCGATCTCGGCCCATGCCTCGGCCTGGGCCGCGGTGAGGTCGAACGGGAGGGCGGCGTGGAACCGGCGCACCAGCTCCCCGTCGACCTGGTGGCGGATGCCCTTGGCCGCCCGCTCCAGGGCCCGCTTGCGCATGACCAGGGCGGTCTGGAGCCGGAACAGCTCGTCGAAGGCCAGCCGGCGACGCGCCACCTGGGCCGTGGCCATCGTCTCGGGGGCGTGGATCTGGGCGAAGGCCCAGGAGCGGCTGACCAGGTCCAGGTCGCGGCGCCAGCGCTCGGGCAGGGGGTCGGCCAGCTCCCCCGCCCGCTCCAGGGCCTCGGCGATCCACGCCGCCAGCTCCCAGGTGTTGAGGCCGGCCTTCTCCGACTGGGGGTAGATGGGGATGATGCGGCCGGTCCGGTCGCCCACCAGGTCCACCACCGGGCTGGTCATCTGCCGGCGCCCTTTGAAGAGCTCCAGCCGGCCGAAGAAGACGGCCTCGGTGCCGACCTTGAGCTGGCTGGACCGCCACGGCTGGTTGAAGAAGACACAGTGGAGGTAGCCGCTGCCGTCGAACACGTCGACCTCCACCAGGGAGCGACCCTGGCGGGTGCGCCGCTGCGCCACCCGCTTCACCGTGGCCAGCACCATGGCCTCGGCGCCCACGGCCAGCTCCCGGATCTCGGCCTGGCCGGTGCGGTCCAGGTAGCGCCTCGGGTAGTGCATGAGCAGGTCGAGCACGTACTCGATGCCGACCTCGGCCAGGCCGGCCGCCTTCTTCTCCCCCACGCCTCGCAGCTGGTCGACCGGTATGGCGGCCAGCCGGCTGAGCCGGCGGGGGTTCAATCGATCGAGAAGAGGTAGGGGTAGAGCGGCTGGCCGCCGTCGTGGATCTCGGCGCCCACCCCCTGGCAGTGCTGCTCGAGCCACTCGTGGATGCGACGGGTGTCCTCGGGCGTGGCGTCCTCGCCCTCCAGCACCGTGACCAGCTCGTGCGACGGGGAGAGCAGCCGCTCCAACAGGCCGGTGGCGGCCTCGACGACGGTGGGGGCCACCACCTCGATGCCGGTGGCGGACAGCCCGAGCCACGAGCCCTCGTCGATGGGGCCGGCGCTCGACGACGAGGCCCGCACCGCCTGGGTGACCTCGCCCGAGGTGACCCGGCCGGCGGCGTCCTCCATGGCTGCGGCGTTGGCCTCGGCGCCGGCGCCGGCGTCGTACTCCAGGAGGGCGGCCATGCCCTCGGCCACGGCGCGGGTGGGCACGACGCGGACGGTCTTGGCCGTGAGGGCCTGGACCTGGCGGGCGACCGGGACGATGTTGGTGTTGTTGGGCAGGATCACGACCTCCTGGGCCGGGACCGCCTCCACCGCCTCCAGGATCTCGGCCGTGGACGGGTTCATGGACTGCCCGCCCGCCACCACCCTGGCCGCCCCGAGGGAGCGGAAGATGCGGGCCACGCCGGCGCCGCTGGCCACGGCGACGATGGCGGTGGTGACCTCCTCCGGGGCGGCGGCGGTCCCGCCCGTGCCCTCCCGGACCCAGCGCTGCTCCTCCACCTGGCCGTCTAGGTCGGTGACGTGGATGCGCCTCGGGCGGCCGCCCACGTCGAGGGCGGCCTCGACGGCGGCGCCGATGTCGTCGGTGTGGATGTGGCAGTTCCACGTGCCGTCGCCGCCCACGACGACGATGGAGTCGCCGATGTCGCTCCACGCCCGCTTGAAGCCGGGGATGGCGGCGTCGGCCGCCTCCAGGAGGTACATGACCTCGAAGCGGGGGCCGCCGTTGCCGGCGCCGGCGGGGCCGCCGGCGCCGTGGTCGAGGGGCCGGGCCAGCGTCGGGCCCGACGGCTCGGGGGCCTCGGGCAGGGGCTGGCCCGTGACGACGTTGAGCAGCGCGTCCAGGAACAGCACGAAGCCGGCCCCGCCGGCGTCCACCACCCCGGCCTCCTTCAGCACGGGCAGCAGGTCGGGCGTGCGCTCCAGGGCGTCGGCCGCCGCGGTGCGGGCCGCCTGGACCACGTCGACCAGGCCCTTGCCGGCCTCGGCCGCCTCGCAGGCGCCGGCGCCGGACGCCGCCACCACGGTGAGGATCGTGCCCTCCACCGGGCGCATGACCGCCTTGTAGGCGGCCTCGCCGGCCCGGCGCAGGCCGTCGGCCAGGTGCTCCGGGCCCACCGACTCGGTGTCCCGCCACGCTTCCGACAACCCCCGGAGCACCTGGCACAGGATCACGCCGGAGTTGCCCCGGGCCCCCATGAGCGAGCCGTGGGAGATGGCCTTGCAGGTGGCGACCATGCCGTCGGTGCCGTCGAGCTCGGCCACCACCGACTCGAGGGTCAGCGCCATGTTGGTCCCGGTGTCGCCGTCCGGCACGGGGTAGACGTTCAGGCGGTTGACCGCCTCCTGATGGGAGCGGAGCACGTCACGGTACGCCGTCACCGCGGCGCGGACTTCCACGGGCCCGAGCTGCTCGAGGGTCACCATCCGGCCCCGATGCTACTCTCGCCGCCATGGCAGCAGTCTGTGACGTGTGCGGCAAGCACCCATCGTTCGGCATGAGCATCAGCCACTCGCACCGCCGCACCAAGCGGCGTTGGAACCCGAACATCCAGCGGGTGCGGGCCATGGTCGGCCGCACGCCCACGCGCATGCACGTGTGCACCTCGTGCATCCGCGCCGGCAAGATCACGAAGGCCGTCCACTAGCCCTTCGACCCGCGGGGTGCTGGTTCCGTAACCGGGCCCCGTCCGGCGTGCAGCTTCGGGTCAGGACAGCCCGGCGCGCTGCCACCCGGGGTCCACCGGCCCCACGCCGGCGCCCAGGTCCACCCCGGCCCCGATGGCCCGCTGGACGAAATGGCGCGCCGCCACGCAGGCGTCGGGCGGGTCCATGCCCCGTGCCAGCTCGGCGCAGATGGCGGCCGACAGCACGCACCCGGTCCCGTGGGTGTGGCGGCCGGCCAGGCGGGGACCCTCGAGCCACACCGCCGGCGCGCCCGCCACCACCATGCAGTCGGGCGACGAGTCGCCGCCCAGGTGGCCGCCCTTGACCAGCACCACCGCCGGCCCGAGCGCGGCCAGGGCCCGCGCCGCCGCCTCCATGGCGGGCCGGTCCTCCACGTCGAACCCCACCAGGCGGGCCGCCTCCGGCAGGTTGGGCGTGACCACGGTGGCAAGGGGCAGCAGGTCCTCCCGCAGGGCGGACACCGCGTCGTCGGCCAGCAGGGGGTCGCCGTGCTTGGAGACCAGGACCGGGTCCACGACCAGGCGGCCGATGCCGGCGTCGCGCACCGCGGCCGCCACCGCCCGTACCAGCTCGGCCGAGGCCAGCATGCCCGTCTTGGCGGCGTCGACCCCGATGTCCGACACCACGCTGTGCACCTGGGCCCGGACCAGTGCGGGGGGCAGGGTCTCGAACGACTGCACGCCCACCGTGTTCTGTGCCGTGACGGCGACGACGGCGCACGTGCCCCACACGCCGTGGGCCTCGAACGTCTTGAGGTCGGCGGTGACGCCGGCGCCCCCGCCGGAGTCGGTGCCGGCGATGGTGAGGGCCACGGGCCGGCGCACCGTCACCGGAAGTCGTGCACCCAGCCCGCCGGCGGCAGCGGCTCGCCGGCCAGGGTCCGCTCGGTGGGGTCGGCCGTGCAGTAGCCGATGCCGATGGGCTGGCGCAGCCCGGCCTCGGCGAAGGTGGCGGCGACGTGGCCGGGGTTGGTGGCGGTGAACACCAGCTCGTAGTCCTCGCCCCCGCCGAGCGCCTCCTCCGGTGTGGCCCGGGACGCGGTCGGCACGAAGTCGAGGGCGAAGCCCACGCCCGAGGCGTCGGCCAGGTGGCCGATGTCGGCGGCCAGCCCGTCGGAGACGTCGACCATGGCGGTGGCGCCGGCGGCCCGCGCCGCCCGCCCCTCCGCCACCCGGGCCACGGGCCGGCGGTGGCGCATGGTGACGGGGTCGTCGGACCCGGCCCGGAGCAGGCGCAGCCCGGCCGCCGATGCGCCCAGCCGGCCGGTCACGAACACCCGGTCGCCGGGCACGGCCCCCGAGCGCAGCACCGGCCTGCGGTGGCCCGTCTCACCCGCCACCGCCACCGTCACCGTCAGCTGCCCGGAGCCGGCCAGGTCGCCCCCCACCACCGGGCAGGCGTAGGCCTCCACCGCCTGGGACACGCCCTGGTACAGCAGGTCGATGTCGGTGTCCGGCGGCCCGCACACGCTCACCAGGGCGTAGAGGGGCACGCAGCCCATGGCGGCGATGTCGCTCACGCTCACCGACATGGCCTTCCAGCCCAGGTCGTCGAGACCCACCAGCCCGAGGTCGGCATGGACGCCGGCCACCACCGCGTCCGAGGTGAGGAGGAGACCGCCCCGGGGCGCCATCACCACCGCCGCGTCGTCGCCGATCCAGGTCTCGCCCGCCGGCGGCCCGGGCAGGAGCCTGCGCAGCCGGTCGATGACGCCGAACTCGCCGCTCACCGAGGCCCTCCGGTAGCGTCCACGGGCCGAGCGTAGAGGGAGTGGTGAGCGAGGGTGCAAGGCGTCGTGAAGTCGTACGATCCGGCCACGGGCGACGGCGTCGTCGTCCGCGACACCGACCGCTCCGAGTTCGAGCTGGCCCCCGACGCGCTGGCCGGATCCATCTTCCGCATGCTCCGCCAGGGCCAGCGGGTGGTGTTCGACCTCGACGCCCAGCGCCGCGCCAGCCGCCTGCGGCTGGGGTCGGAGATCGACATGGGAGCGCCGCCCGACCCCCCCGGGGCCTAGCCGGCGGTACCCTGGGCCGGAGGCGCCCGATCGCTACGCTCTGGCCATGACCCCTCCAACACGACATTCGAGGCTGCTCGCCTGGGTCGACGGGATGGCGGCGCTCACCACGCCGGACCGGATCGAGTGGTGCGACGGGTCGGCCGAGGAGTACGACCGGCTGGCGCGGCTCCTGGTGGACAACGGCACCTTCACCCGCCTCTCGGACGCCAAGCGCCCCAACTCGTACTGGGCCCGCTCCGACCCGGGCGACGTGGCCCGGGTGGAGGATCGCACCTTCATCTGCTCCGAGCACGAGGTCGACGCCGGCCCCACCAACAACTGGCGCCCGCCGGCCGAGATGCGCGCCACCCTCACCGACCTGTTCCGGGGGTCCATGAAGGGCCGCACCATGTACGTGGTGCCGTTCTCCATGGGCCCCCTGGGCTCCCCCATCGCCCACATCGGCGTGCAGCTCACCGACTCGCCCTACGTCGCGGTGAACATGCGGATCATGACCCGCATGGGCGCCGGCGCCCTCGATGTCCTGGGCGACGACGGTGCCTTCGTGCCCTGCCTGCACTCGGTGGGCGCGCCGCTGGACCCGGGCCAGGCCGACGTCCCGTGGCCGTGCAACGCCGCCAACAAGTACATCGTCCACTTCCCCGAGACCCGGGAGATCTGGTCGTTCGGCTCCGGCTACGGCGGCAACGCCCTGCTGGGCAAGAAGTGCTTCGCCCTGCGCATCGCGTCGGTGATGGCGCGCGACGAGCACTGGCTGGCGGAGCACATGCTGATCGTGAAGCTCACCAGCCCGGCCGGCGAGACCCGCTACGTCACGGGTGCGTTCCCGTCGGCCTGCGGCAAGACCAATCTGGCCATGCTGGTGCCCAGCCTGCCCGGCTGGAAGGTCGAGACGGTCGGCGACGACATCTGCTGGATGAAGCCCGGCCCCGACGGCCGCCTCTACGCCATCAACCCCGAGGCCGGCTTCTTCGGGGTGGCCCCCGGCACGAGCGACGCGACCAACGTCAACGCCATGCTCACCCTGGCCGCCAACTCCGTCTTCACCAACACCGCCCTCACCGACGACGGCGACGTGTGGTGGGAGGGCATGACGCCCGAGCCGCCGTCCCACCTCACCAACTGGAGGGGTGAGGACTGGACGCCCGCGACGGGCACCCCCGCCGCCCATCCCAACGCCCGCTTCACCGCCCCCGCATCGCAGGATCCCGCCATCGCCCCGGAGTGGGAGGAGCCCGCCGGCGTGCCCATCTCGGCCATCCTGGTGGGCGGCCGGCGCTCGTCGGTCATCCCCCTGGTGACCGAGGCGTTCGACTGGGAGCACGGGGTGTTCCTCGGCTCGATCATGGCCTCGGAGACCACCGCCGCCCAGGCCGGCGCGGTCGGCAAGCTGCGCCGCGACCCGTTCGCCATGCTGCCCTTCTGCGGGTACAACATGGCCGACTACCTGGGCCACTGGATCGACATGGGCCGGTCCCTCCCCGCCGACAAGCTGCCCAGGGTCTTCTACGTCAACTGGTTCCGCAAGGACGGGGCCGGCCGCTGGCTGTGGCCGGGCTTCGGCGACAACAGCCGGGTCCTCGAGTGGGTGTTCGAGCGCACCGCCGGCCGGGGCGACGCCGTCGAGACCGCCATCGGCCTCCTGCCGGCCCCCGGCGCCATCGACACCAGGGGCCTCGGCATCTCCGACGCCGACATGGCCGAGCTCCTCCGGGTGGACGAGGACGAGTGGAAGGCGGAGGTCCCCTCGATCGAGGAGCACTACGCCCAGTTCGGCGACCACCTCCCGTCCTCGCTGCGGGACCAGCTCGACGCGCTGGCCGAGCGGGTCGGCTCCTGACGCCGGCCCTCCCCGGGGACTCTCGGAGGCCTTGCCGGACCTAGCATGAAATGCTATGAAGTGCTCCGTGATGCAGACGCCCGGAGGTGACCCGCAAGCCCTGCGCCGGCTGTCCCGGGTGCTCGAGGCGGGCGCATCGGAGCTGCAGCGGGTCAGGCGGCGGGTGGACGAGGCGGGGGCGGTCGGTCAGCACGTCGACGCCCGGGAGCTCGACCGCGTCGCCCGATGGCTCGACGACCGCTCCGTCGACATCCGCCGCCGCGCGCTCCGGCTCGAGTCCGATCCCCGCCGCTCGCCGTTCGAGTGGTCCGGTCCCGCGCCGATGGCGCCCTGGTTCGGCGGCGACCGCTGTCCCAGCGCCCTGATCACGGTCCAGGTGGCGACCGGCACGGCGAAGGGCAGGACCGAGACGCAGGCCTCCGAGCACATCCCGGTGAGGACGTCGTGCACCTCCGCCGCGACCTCGCTCACCGCGGTCCTGACGGCGAGCGGGCCGGTGCTGGCGCCTGGCATGCTTCGCCTCCATGACAGCGACGGCCACGACGACGGCGGCGCTCCCACCGGGCGGAGGGCGGCCCGGCCCGCCGGCGAGCCCGTCCCGAAGGGTTTCGGGACGCGGGAGCGGTTCGCCGCCTTCGGCCGCCGGCTCCTCGCCGGCCTGCGGTCCGCCGGCTTCGCCGACGCCCGCGCCGGGCTGCAGGGCAGCTCGGTGACCGGCGTCAGCTATCGCACCGGCGCACCCTTTGATCTGGGCCGTACCAGCGATCTCGATGTCACCGTCGCCAGCTCGACGGCGATGGACCGGGCCAGAGCGCTGGGGATCGCGCTCCGGTCGGACGGCACGCGGACGGGACCGCTGACCACCACCCAGCTGGAGAGGCTCGGCCTCGGCGAGTTGGCGGAGCGACTGAAGGCCGACCTCGGTCGCGAGGTCCACTTCATGCTCTACGAGTCGCTCGACGTCGCCGCGGCCCGGGGGCCGCTCGTCGTGGTGCCGGGGCCGTGAGCCGGTTCGAGCTGTACGGCTGGCGCGACGTGACGCTCCGGAAGGCGTCCGAGCTGCTCTCGGCCGCCATCGGGGCACGCTTCGAGCTCCACTCCAGCGACTACCTCGGCGGCGACTACTTCCGGGGCACGGGCCCCGACGGTGCGAGGATCACGGTGCAGCCCAACGTCGCCGACGACGAGGGCTACCTCATCGAACAGGACTTCCCAGAGCACCGGACGTTGGTCTACCTCAGCGACGACGAGGACGGGCCCGGCTGGTCACTCGACCTCGATGGCCTCGAGCTGCTGCGTTCGGAGCTGCGGTGACGCCTGAGCCTGTTCGACCCTCGCAGCACCCGCCCCGGGACCGACCTCGCCGCGAGGCTGCGGCCGCCCGCGGACCGCTCGTCGTGGTGCGGGGCGGATGAAGCGCCACGAGCTCTACGGGTGGCGGCGCCTGGCGCTCCGCGAGGCGTCGGAGCACCTTGCCGCTGCCACCGGCGCCAGCTTCGCGCTGCACGACAGCGACTATCTCGGCGGCGACTACTTCCTCGGCGAGGGTCCGGACGGCGAGCGGATCTCCGTCCAGGAGAACTTCGCCGACGACGAGGGGTACCTGATGGAGCCGGACTTCCCGGAGCACGCCACGCTGGTCTACGTCAGCGGCACCGACACCGGGGCAGGGTGGGCCCTCGACCGTGTGGGCTTCGAGCTCCTGCGCTCGGACCTCACGTCGTGAGTTCCCCCGCGTTCACTCCTCGCAGCGCCCGCCCATGTGCCGGGCCAGGAACGACTCGGCCGCGGCGTAGAACCTCAGGCGGTTCTCGGGCTTGGCGAAGCCGTGGCCCTCGTCCTCGAACAGCAGGTACTCGTGGTCGATGCCCTTGTCCCTGAGGGCGGCCACGAACTGCTCGGACTCGGCCTGCTTGACCCTCGGGTCGTTGGCGCCCTGGGCGATGAGCAGCGGGATCCGCACGGCGTCGACCCGCGAGAGCGGCGACCGTGACCAGAGGAAGTCCTCCTCGGTCTCGGGGTTGCCGACCCGGGTGTGGAACAGGGCCACCATGGGCGCCCAGTAGGGCGGGATGCTCTCGATGAGGGTCTTGAGGCTGGACGGGCCCACGATGTCGACGGCGCAGCGGAACAGGTCGGGGGTGAAGGTGGCGCCCACCAGGGCGGCGTAGCCGCCGTACGAGCCGCCGAAGATGGCGACCCGCCCGGGGTCGGCGAAGCCCTTGTCGACCACCCAGGCCACGGCGTCCACCAGGTCGTCGTGCATGCGGCCGGCCCACTCCCGGTCGCCGGCGTTCACGAAGGCCTTGCCGTACCCGGTGGACCCCCGGTAGTTGACCTGCACCGCGAGGTAGCCCCGGTTGGCCAGCCACTGCACCCCGGGGTTGAAGCCCCAGGTGTCGCGGACCCAGGGCCCGCCGTGGACGTCGAGCACGGCGGGCAGGTCCCGGCGGTCGGAGCCGGCCGGGAAGGTGAGGTACCCGGAGATCTCGAGCCCGTCGCGGGCGGTGAACGAGAACGGCTCGGTGCGCGACAGCGTGTAGTCCGACAGCGCCGGCTGGTGGTGGAACAAGAAGGTGGCTTCCTTGGTCCGCCGGTCGAACGAGAAGTACGACACGGGGCCGTCGTCGGCGGTGAAGCCGAGCAGCCAGACCTGATCGGCGTCGTCACGGTTCGCCACCTGCATGTCGCCCGGGTGCAGCGCCAGCATGGCCGCCACGTCGTCCTTCAGGCCGGGGTCGAGGACCTCCCACTCCAGGCGCTCGCGCAGGAAGCCCACCATCTGCACCTGGCGCGTGTCGGGGTGGAGCACGGCGTCGGCCACGTCGAAGCGGGGGTCCTCGGCCAGCACCTCCGGGTCGCCGCCGTCGAGCGGCATGCGCACGAGGCGGCCGGCGTTGGCGTCCTTGGACGAGATGAGCAGGAGGGCGGCCCCGTCGGCGGTGAAGTCCACCGGCCCGGTGGTGAGGGCGTCCTCCTGCCCGGCCTCCAGCAGCGGGCGCCAGTCGTCGTCGGCGGTGTCGCGGACCATGACGAGGAGCCCGCCGTCGGGCGTGGGCGCCACGCCGGCCCGGACGTGGAGGCGCTTGTCCACCACCCAGGCCACGAAGCCCGGGTTCTCGGCCACCTTCTCCAGGGTCCCCTCGGCCAGCGAGAGCCGGTACACGTCGTGGAGCTGGGGGTTGTCCTTGTTGAGCCCGACGAGGATGGTGTCGGGGTGGTCCCGGGAGACCTCGACCACCTGGGCCTGGACGCCGTCGAACGGGGTGAGGGCGCGGATCGCGCCGGTGTCGAGGTCGACGGCGTGGAGGTGCCAGTCCTCGTCGCCACCCTCGTCCCGCAGGTACAGGAGGTGGCGGCCGTCGTGGGCCCAGAAGTACTCCCGGATGCCGCGGTCGCGATCCTCGGTGACGGGCCTGGCGTCGTCGGCGCCCACGGTCGCCACCCACACGTTGAGGACGCCGTCGACGGGGGCAACCCACGCCAGGCGCCGGCCGTCGGGCGAGATCCGCGGGGAGACCCGCTCCGGGTTGCCGAACAGGACCTCGCGTGGAATCAACTCGGGGGTGGTCGCCATGGCCCCCCACGGTAGAGTGCCCGCACCCGCCAGGTCTTCGAGGAGGCAGCCAAGTGGCCGTTACCGCGTACGTGCTCATCCAGACCGAGGTCGGCAAGGCGGCCCAGGTGGCCGAGCAGGTGGCCCGCATCGAAGGGGTGGTGTCGGCCGACGACGTCACCGGGCCCTACGACGTGATCGTGCAGGCCGAGGCCGGGTCGGTGGACGAGCTGGGGCGGATGGTCGTCAGCAAGGTGCAGCTCATCGACGGGATCACCCGCACCCTCACCTGCCCCGTCGTGCATCTCTGAGGTCAGCGGGCGCCCACCAGCAGGGCCCGGATCCCGAGCCCCATCACGAACAGCCCGCCGAAGCCGTAGAGCAGGTACAGCCGGTGGCGCAGCTGCTGGCGGTACGAGTACAGGATGCCCACGGCGATGATGGCCACGAAGCCGTAGAACATGTGGAACTGGGCCGCCTCGATGTCCTGGCCCGCCACCATCCCCACGCCCAGGCCCACCTGGACGAAGACCGACAGCTCGGCGAAGACGGTGAACCACCACAGGGCCCTGGTGCGCAGGCCCTCCAGGCGGTGGGCGCCGAGCGACCACACCCCGGCCAGGCCGTTGCCGATGATCATCACCCACGCCCACCCCTCGTGGAGGTCGCGGAGGTTGGCCAGCAGCAGGGCGGTCAGGGGTGGCTCCGGGTCTCGGGGAGCCCGCTCTTACGAACGGGTCGAGTGCTGTTCCAGGTCGAACGACCACAGCTCGGAGCCGGTGGCCACGGGGGCCTGGCCGCCCTCGGGCTTGGCGTGGCCCTGGCTGAACGCCTGCGACGCCACCCACGCGTCGAACGACGCCTGGTCGGCCCACCGGGTGTAGACGAGCCACGTGTCGCGCCCGTCGCTCGGGCGCAGCAACTGGAACTCCTCGAAGCCCTCGGTCTTGTCGACCTGGCCGGCTCGGGCCGCGAAGCGGGCGGCCATGGCCTCGGCACGTTCGGCGGGCACGGAAATGGCGTTGATGCGTACGACGGACATGGCGGGGATCTAAGCACGGCCGCCCCGCTCCGGTCAGGTCCGGGCTGCGCCGGCGGCCGGCGCCCCGCCCCGTTCCGGTCCGCAGAACGACATGGTTTCCGTGTCGTTGTGCGGAGCGGTTCGGCCTACTCCCCCAGAGCGGCGCCGAGGATGGCCCGGGCGTCGTCGACGCTCACCGGGCGGGCGTTGGCGGCGACGTTGCGGTTCCCGGGGGACAGGAGCGCAACTGCCTCCACGTCCTCGGCCGTCACACCGCACTCGGCCAGCCTGGCGGGCAGGCCCAGCCTGGCCCGCAGCCGGTCCAGGGCGCCGGCCGGGTCGTCCCGGTCGCCCAGGGCGTCGCCGATGCGGCGGGCGGCGGAACCCACGGCGCCGGCGTTGAAGCGCATGGCGTGCGGCAGCACGACGGCGTTCACCAGGCCGTGAGGCAGGCCGGTCCTCCCGCCCATCAGCTGGGACAGCCCGTGGTGAACCCCCATGCCTGCGTTCTGCAGGCACCGCCCGCCGAGGACGGCGCCTTCCAGCATGGCCGTGCGGGCGCCGAGGTCCGAGGGCGTGTCGACCACGGAGGGGAGGGCGGAGGAGATCCGCTCGATGCAGGCCAGCGCGACGGCCTCCGCCTCGGGGGTGCGGCTGGGTGAGTACGCGCACTCCACCCCGTGGGCCAGGGCGTTCATGCCCGTCTCGGCGCTGACCCGCACCGGCGTGTCCAGCGTGACGACGGGGTCGTAGACGGCGGCCCTGGGCGCGAGG
>JBQTJJ010000091.1:0-1683 GCA_052387235.1 Actinomycetota bacterium | reverse complement strand
GCGCCGGCCGGCACCTCCACCTCCGACGTGCGGCTGTGGGTCGGGCTCGTCCTGGCTGCCCTCACCCTGTTCATCTGGAACGGGCTCACGGTCTCGGCCGCGGTGGCGTTCTCGCAGGGGCTCCGGCTCCGTGAGGTCTACCTGAAGGGGCTGCTCCTAAGCGCGCTCGTGTGGGCCGGCAACACCGGCGTCGGCATCCTGCTGGTGGCGCAGTCCGGCTCGCCCGGCGCCATCGTCGTCTTCCCGGTGCTGGTCGCGATGCTGTACCTCGCCTACCGCAGCTACCTCCGGGCCATGAACGAGCGCGACGTCTGGCAGGTGCTGCAGAAGACGTCCCGGGAGCTGTTGCGGACCGAGCCGCGCGAGGTGGCCCGGGTCGTCCTCGACCGGGCTCCCGCCCTCTTCCAGGCCGAGTTCGTGGAGCTGGTGGTCGTCGACGGTGAGCCCGGCCAGCACGCGGTTGCCTACCGCTGGAGCGGCAGCGACCACACCGAGGAGGTCGCCGGCGACCCGAACTCCCTGGCCGGGGCCTTCTGGCCCAGGGTCCTGAGCGAGCGCGAGGCCTTCCAGGTCGTGGCCGACGAAGCCCCCTCCCGGCTCGGCAAGGACCTGGCGTCCCACGGGCTCGAGGCCTGCACCATCGCTCCGCTCCTCAGCCAGCGGGGCTGCCTCGGCACGCTCCGGATCGGCTTTCGAGGTGTGGTGAAGCTGGGCGAGCGCGAGATGCAGGTGCTGACCACCTTCGCCAACCACGTCGGTTCCGCCCTTCACAACACCCACCTCATCGAGGAGCTGAGGGCCCAGGCCCTGCGGGATCCCCTCACCGGCCTCCCCAACCGGACCCTGCTCCTCGACCGGCTGTCGCATGCCCTCAAGCGCCTGCGGCGCCGCCAGGGCGGCGTTGCCGTCCTGTTCTGCGACGTGGACCGGTTCAAGGTGGTCAACGACTCCCTCGGCCACCAGGCCGGCGACGAGCTGCTGGTCACCGTGGCCCGGCGCATCGAGGCCGGCCTGCGGGCCGGCGACACCGCGACCCGCTTCGGCGGCGACGAGTTCGTGGTCGTGTGCGAGGACGTCCGCAACGAGGCCCAGGCGGCCGAAGTGGCCGAGCGCCTGGCTGCCGTGCTGTCCGAGCCCTTCCTGCTCCGCGGTGAGGACATCTACCTCACCGCCAGCATCGGCGTGTCGGTGACCACCGACCCCGACGACGACCCCATGGTCCTCGTCCGCGACGCCGACGCCGCCATGTACGAGGCCAAGGCCCTGGGCCGGGCCCGCTGCGTGGTGTTCGACAACCCGATGCGGGAGCGGGCCGTCGCCCGCCTCGAGGTCGAGAACGACCTGCGCCGGGCCATCGAGCGGGACGAGCTCGTCGTCCACTACCAGCCCAACATCAGGATCGACGGCCTCCAGACCATCGGGGCGGAGGCGCTGGTGCGCTGGCAGCGGCCGGGCCGGGGCCTGGTGCCGCCGTCCGAGTTCATCGCACTGGCCGAGGAGACCGGCCTGATCGTGCCCCTGGGCCGGATCGTCCTCGAGGAGGCCTGCCGCCAGGTGGCGGAGTGGATGGCCGACGGCCTGGTGGACGAGACGTTCACCATCTCCGTGAACCTCTCGCCCCATCAGCTGCGATCCCCGGCCGTGCTCGACCACGTGCACGACGCCCTCACCGCCTCGGGCATC
>JBQTJJ010000090.1:0-14691 GCA_052387235.1 Actinomycetota bacterium | reverse complement strand
AGCCGGTGCCTGGGGCGGCGGAACCGCTCGCCGACGGCCTGGGGGTCGGGCCGGGCCCGCCGGACGCGGGTCTCGTCAGCGGCGGGCCCGGCCGCGTGCTGGTCGGAGATTCCGGCGGCCACCGCTCGGAAGTCTGCACACGCCACGGACGGCGGTGCCCGCTACTCGGCACCGGTGGGGCAGCAGCGCACGGCCACCACGCCGCCGAAGCCGATGACCCGGCCGGCGCCGTCGATGGCCTTGACCCCGTAGCCGTAGGCGGTCTCCAGGGCGACGGTGTGGTCCACGAAGGTGGTGTCGGTACCGGACCAGAGCTTCTCCGGGGCGGCGTCACCGGTCTTGCGGTAGAGGTCGTAGCGGGCGGCGCCGGCGGCCGGCGACCACTCGCACCTCACGGCCGGCACGCCGTCGCGCACGCCGGCGACGCAGGCCATGCGCAACGTCTGCTTCTCGGGCGGCGGCGGCGCATCGGCGCAGCAGCGCACGCCCACGACCCCGCCGAACCCGATGACCCGGCCGGCGCCGTCGACGGCCTTGACGGCGTAGCCGTAGCCGGTGCCCTCGGTCACGCTGCGGTCCACGAAGCCGGTGTCGGTGCCGGCCCAGATGCGCTCGGGGACGGTGTCGGCCGTCTTGCGGAACAGGACGTAGTGCGCGGCGCCGGCGGCCGGCGACCACTCGCACTTCACGGCCGGGACCCCGTCGCGCACGCCGGCGATGCAGCCCATGCGCAGGGTCTGCTTCTCGGCGACCGGCTCCCGCGCCGGCTTCACCGCCGGCGCCGGCGCCGGCTCGGCCGGCTGCACGGTGGGCTCGGGCGGCGCCGGCTTCGGGGCGGGGGACGGGGTGGGGGCAGCCGGCTTCGCCGGCGCGGCGGCGGGCGGCGCCGCCATGGGGGCGGGGGCCGGAAGGGCGGAGACGACCTTGGGCACCGCCGCCGGCCGGTCCGGCGCCTTGGCCCCGGCCAGCTCGGGCCGGGACGGCCTGGCCACTTCCATGGCGGCGGCCGGGACGGCGACGGCGGACACTCCCGCCAGGACTGTGACGACGAAGCTGCGGACTCGCATCTGGGGCTCTCCTGTCTGTGTCGAGCCTCCCCGTTGCACGTTCAACGCGCACCGGGCCCCTGCGATTACACCTGGTCGGTACCCTCGCCGGATGGAGCCGCCCGAGCAGCCGCCCACCCGCCGGCGGCGGAGGACCAGGGCGGCCGGCGTCCCGGCGTCCACCGGCCTCGAGCAGCTGGGCATCCGGGCGGGTCAGCGGGTGCGGTTCCGGCGCCAGGCCGGGGAGCGGTGGACCGAGGGCGTCGCCATCGGGGTCGAGAAGGACGGCAGCGTCGGCGTGCGGGATCCCGACGGCCGGTTCCGGGCCATCGAGGTGGCCCGCCTGCAGGCCCGGGTCAAGGGGCGGCGGGGCGAGAAGTGGGAGGCGCTGGGCGACGTCGCGGCCAGGGTCGAGCAGCTCGGGTTGTTCTGACGACCGCGTCTTCAACCAACCGGTTGACAACGTGCCGCTGCCGGCGTAGGGTGTATTCAACCCACTGGTTGAACACCCGAGGAGGAGACGGCACGTGGCGGCTGACCCGCTGTCGAGGGCGTTCTCGGCCCTGGCCGACCCCACCCGGCGCGACATCGTGGCCCGGCTCGCGGTCGCCGACGCCACCGTCGGCGAGCTGGCCCGGCCCTACGACGTGACCGTCCAGGCCGTGTCCAAGCACCTCAAGGTGCTGGAGGACGCCGGCCTGGTGAGCCGCAGCCGGGAGGCGCAGACCCGCCCGGTGCACCTGGAGGCCCAGATCTTCGACCTCATGACCAAGTGGATCGAGCGCTACCGGCAGCAGGCCGAGGAGCGCTACCGCCGCCTCGACGACGTCCTGCGCGCCATGCCGGACGGCGTCGAGCCCATCCCGCCGGAGAGAGGACCACGACGATGAACACCGCCAGCACCGCAGGGACCGAGATCACCGTCGACCCCGACGTCCCCCTCGTACGCATCACCCGCGAGTTCGACGCACCGCCGGACAAGGTGTTCCGGGCCCACACCGACCCGGAGCTGCTGGTCCAGTGGCTCGGTCCCCGGGACCTGGAGATGAGGATCGACCACTACGACTGCAGCACGGGCGGCTCCTACCGCTACATCCACTCCCGGGGCGACGAGGAGTACGGCTTCCATGGCTCGTTCCACGAGGTCCGGCCCAGCCGGCTCATCGTCCAGACCTTCACCTTCGAGGGCGCCCCCGACAGCGTGGCCCTGGAGCGGCTCGTGCTCGAGGACCTGGGCGACGGCCGCACCCGGCTGACCGGGACCTCGCTCGTCGACTCCTTCGAGGGCCGCGACGCCTTCGTGGCCAGCGGCATGGAGGACGGCATCCGCCAGAGCTACGAGCGCCTCGACGAGCTGCTGGCCGGCTGACGGGCGGCGAGGCCCCGCAGGTCGCCGTCCTCGTCGGCCCAGGCCTCGACGGCCTCGAACCCGGCGTGGGCCAGGGCCGGAGCCAGCGCCCGGTCCTGGTCCCCGCCCACCTCCACCAGCAGCCACCCTCCGGGGCCGAGGAGGCGGGCCGCGGCCGCCACCACCCGCCGCACCACGTCGAGGCCGTCGCCGCCGCCGTCGAGCGCGACCCGGGGCTCGTGGCGCACGACGTCGGCGGGCAGGAGGCGCAGGCCGGCGGTGGGGACGTAGGGAGCCACCGCCGTGACCACGTCGAACCCTCCGCCCCGGAGCGGCTGGTCCAGGTCCCCCACCACCACCGCCACGCCGTTGCGGCGGGCGCAGGCCGCGGCCCGCTCGTCGAGCTCCACGGCCACGACGCTGGCCGAGGGGACCCCGGCCCCGAGGGTGGCGGCGACCGCGCCGGCGCCCGTGCACAGGTCGAGGGCCCGGCCGCCGGCGGGCAGCAGCCGGGCCGCCCGCCGGGCCAGCTCCTCGCTCTGGAGCCTGGGCACGTAGACACCGGGCGCCACCACCAGGTCGCGGCCGCAGAACCGCAGCGTCCCCGTGATCCACGCCAGCGGCTCGCCGCCCTCCCGCCGGCGCAGCCACCCCTCCAGCGTGGCCGGGTCCGGCGCCGGCGCCAGCAGCTCGGCCGCCTCCTCGCCCGCGGCCACGCACCCGGCCGCGGCCAGGCGGGCCACCACGTCGTCGACACCGGGCACGAGCGGGACGCTCAGGCCGACTCCACCGCCCGGGCGAACGACCGCCGGGCGGCCAGCTGCGTCACCAGCAGCAACCCCAGGCCCACCGCCACCGCCTTCACCAGGGGGGCCACGGTGAGGGGGCCGGTGACGAGGGCCCGGGCCGCGTCCACCATGTACGTGAACGGGTTCCAGTCCGACGCCACCTGCACCCAGCGCGGCAGCAGCGACTCGGGGACGAACTGGGTGGACAGGAACTGCAGGGGCAGGAAGAGCGGCGCCAGCGCCAGCGGGGCCTGGGCGTTGCGGGTCGTCAGGGCCACGACGAAGTAGAGGCCGCCGTACGCCGCGGCCCACAGCGTGAGCAGCGCGAACAGCAGCACGATGCCGGCGACGCCCTCGTTGACGCGGGTGCCCAGCAGCACACCCACCGCCAGCAGGGCGGCGCCGGCCGGCAGCACCCGCACCACGTCGAACAGCAGCCGGCTCAGGAGCAGGGACGAGGGCCGGGCGTCCAGCAGGCGGAGGCGGTCGAGGAAGCCGGACTGGATGTCGATGACCAGGCTGGTGGCGGCGTAGCCGACGCCGGTCATGGCCGTGAGCATGATGATGGCCGGCGTCATCCACTCGGCGTAGTTGTCGGTGGGGAACCCGGGCAGCTCGGTGACGACGTACAGCGTCTTGGCCACGAGGATCAGCAGCGACAGCGGGATGATGATCGGCAGGGCGTAGGCCAGCACCGGGTTGCGCAGGCCCTCCCGCAGGTTGCGGGCGAGCAGCAGGCGCACCTGGCCCACGCCGCTCACCTCCCGACGCCCAGGGTGCGGCGGGCGTTGGAGAGGGAGCCGGAGTCGCCGCCGCCGGCGCCCGCCTCCAGCTCGGTGCCGGTGAGCGCGACGAACACGTCCTCCAGCGTGGGCGACAGCACCTCGAGGCGCTCGATCACCGGGCCGAGGGCGGCCAGACGTCCCACCAGCGAGAGCAGGGCGGCGTCGCCCCCGGTGACGCTCAGGACCAGGCGACCGTCGGTCCCCGCCGTGACCGACTCGGCGCCGGCCACGGCCCGGACGGCGGCCTCTGCGTCGGCGCCGGCCACCCCGAGGCGGACGGTGGTGGCGCCGTGGGTCGCCTTCAGCCCGGCCGGCGAGCCGATGGCGGCGATGCGCCCGGCGTGGACGACGGCCACCCGCTCGGCCAGCTCGTCGGCCTCGGCCAGGTACTGGGTGGTGAGGAACACGGTGGTGCCCTCGGCCCGCTGGGCCCGGATCAGGTCCCACAGGGCCCGCCGGCTCTGGGGGTCGAGGCCGGTGGTGGGCTCGTCGAGGAACAGCACCTCCGGCCCCCGCACCATGGCCATGGCCACGTCGAGGCGGCGCCGCATGCCGCCGGAGTAGCGGGCCGCGATCCGGTCGGCGGCGCCGGTGAGGCCGAACAGGCCCAGCAGCTCGGCCGCCCGCTCCCCCGCCGGCGCCGGCTTCATCCCGGACAGGCGGGCGGCCAGCACCAGGTGCTCCCGCCCGGTCATGAGCTCGTCCAGCGCCGCGTCCTGCAGCGCCACGCCGAGAGCCCGGCGCACCGGCCCCGGCTCGGCCGTGACGTCCATTCCCAGCACCGAGGCCGAGCCGCTGGTGGGACGCAGCAGGGTGGTGAGGATCCGCACGGTGGTGGACTTGCCGGCCCCGTTGCGGCCCAGCAGGCCGAAGATCTCCCCCCTCCCGACCGTGAAGCTCACCCCCGTCAGGGCGTCGACGCCGGCCGGCTCGTACCGCTTGGCCAGGTCCCGCACCTCGATGGCGGCCCCGGTGCTCACCGCCGTCCTCCCACCGGCGGGTGCGCGGTCACAGCCGACAACCTAACGACTGGCCGGCGGCGGGGTCAGGGTGCCTGGTAGGCACCGATGTCGGGGGAGACGCCGGCCGGCACCAGGGTGCCGGCGTAGTCCCGGGTGAGGCCCAGGGCCTGGCCCTTGCGGCGGCCCAGGTTGGCGGACACCACGCGGGCGTCGGCGTCGAGGGTGGGGGGCTCGGAGGCGATGCTCTTGGCGTCGAGCCCGTGGCGACGCCACTTGGGAAGGGTCAGGCGCACGCCGTTCCAGGCCAGGTGGCGCCCGGCCGGATCGGCGGTGGCGAGCCAGTTGCGGTCGGACGTGAAGCCCTGCACCTTGGCCGCGTCGGGCACGTAGACGGCGCTGCCGGCGTTGTCGGGGTTGGAGTAGGCGAGCAGGTTGTTGCGCACGTCGAGCGACGCCGCCGAGTTCACGAACAGGGCCGAGGCGTCGCCCGACGGCGCGTTGCGCGAGGTCACTACCACGGTGTTGTTCCAGAGCCGGGCCCGGGCCGGGCCGGTGCCGGTGGTCACGAACACGCCGTGCTGGTAAGGGCCGAACACCAGGTTGTAGTAGGCGGTCACGGGCGTGGCGTTGTCGGACAGGACCAGGCCGAGGCGCCCTCCCTCCAGCCGGTTGTAGCGGACCACGCCGCCCGACCCGCCCGCTTTGATGTTGCTCCCGGCGTTGGCGTCGACGATGTTGCCCTCGATCAGGAAGTCGGTGGCGCCGGGGCCGGTGTAGATGCCGTGCTCGTAGGGCCCGGGGTCGCCGTTGCCGGTGATGGTGTTGCCACCCACGTAGGTGCCGGCGCCGGCCAGCTGCATCCCGTCGCCGTTGTAGGGGTCGCCGTTGATGCCGTTGGTGGTGACCTCGTTGGCCACGTACCGGTTGCCCGAGCTGCCGGCCGTCTCGAAGATGCCGGCCCCCCCGTTGCCGGCGATCCGGGACCGGGTCACGGTGACGGCCGACGACTCCCGGACCTGGATGCCGGGTCCGCCGTTGCCGGTCACCGACAGGCCGCCGAGGGTGATCCGCTGGGCCCCGTAGGCCCAGATGCCCTGCACGGCGGCGCCGGTGACGGCCAGGCCCTCGAGGCTGACGTCGGTCACCGACACCAGCTTCACGGTGGCCGACGCCCCGGCCCCGTCGAGCGTGACGCCTCCCCCGTCGGCCACGAACCGGACCGGCGCCCCGAGGGAGCCGGACGTGGCCGGGCGCACCGTGCCGGCGTAGGTCCCGGGGCGGATGCGCACCGTGTCGCCCGCTCCCGCCTCCTCGGCGGCCCGCACCACCGAACACCACGGCGTCAGCGGGACGCCGGCCTGCTCGCGGGTGAAGCCGTCCGAGCACGACGGGCTGGACCCGTCGACCCACAGGTCGCCGGCGGCCAGGGCGGGGGACGGAGCGAGCGCCACGAGGGGGACGCCGCCGCCGGCCACCAGCGCCACCGCCACCGCAGGGCTCCACCTCCGGAACCTGCCCCCCATCGTCCGCCTCCCCCGTGCGCCCTCCTCCGGCCACGGTACCAACCGGGGCGAACCGGGCGCAGTCGGCCGGCGCGCCCCGCCCCCCTACCCGCTCTGGCGATACGGGCCCTTTCAGAGGGAGGCGAGACCCGGCCTGGCGGCGGCCCCCGACCCGCCGCCGGCGCCGCTCTCGTGCAGGGTGGCGTCGTAGCGCTCCACCCGGTGCTTTCCACGGGCCTTCACCGAGTACATGGCCACGTCGGCCTCGCGCAGGAGGCCGTCCAGGTCGCTGTCCTCGTGGCGCATGGCCAGGCCGGCACTGGCGCCGACGTGGACCCAGGTGCCGGACACCTCCACGGGCGCGGCCAGGGCGGCCAGGGCCCGCTCGGCGATGTCGAGGGCGACGGCCGGATCGGGCAGGCCGTCGAGGAGGACGGCGAACTCGTCGCCGCCCAGGCGGGCGGCCAGGTCGCCGGGGCGCACGGCGTCGGCCAGGCGGGTCGCCACCGCGCACAGGACCGTGTCGCCGGCGGCGTGGCCCAGCTCGTCGTTGACGTCCTTGAAGTCGTCCAGGTCGATGAACAGCACGGCCTGGGTGCCGTCCCTCCGCTCGGGGCGCGACAGCTCGGACTGCAGGCGTGAGTGGAACGCGGCCCGGTTGGCCAGCCCGGTCAGGGCGTCCTGGTTGGCCTGGAGGGTGAGGCTGCGGTGGCTGCCGGCGACGACCTCGGCCATGGCGTTGAAGGTGGCGGCGAGGTCGCCGATCTCGTCGGCCCGCTCCACCTCGACCCGGTGGTCCAGGTCGCCGGCGGCGAGGCGCCCGGCCGAGTCGCGCAGGCGGGCCACGGGCCGGAGGACCTCCCGGGACAGGCGGCGGGCGAACCGGATCACGAAGGCGATGGCCAGCAGGCCGGCGGCGAGCGTGGCCACGGTCATGTTCCGGTCCAGCCTCGCCGCGGCGGAGAGATCGTCGCGGGCCTGGGCCCGGCTGGCGGCGGCAGCCTCCTCGATCATGGCGAAGTTCACCCTCCCCTCGGACGACTTGGCCACGAACTCCTGGGGCGTGAGGGTGGCGACGTCGCCTGCCCAGAGGGCCTGGGACAGGGCGAAGTGACGGGCGACGACCTCGCTGCCGCCGCCCGGCCGCAGCACCCGGATGGCGCGCCGGAAGCTGGCCGTCTCCGCTGCCAGTGCTGCGCCGAACGCCGCCTCGTCCACCTGACCGGTCTGCACCGCGGCCGACCGCAGGAAGGCCACGGCCACGATGTCGCCTCGCAGCGCGGCCAGTGCCTCGGCGTCGCGCTCCATGCGCTCGGCCGCGTTCCGGAAGGCCCCGACGGTGGAGCGGGTCCCCACGAAGTTGGCGGTCCCGCCCAGGGCGAACACCAACAGGAGGACAGCCAGGGCCCGGGTCCAGCGGGTGCGCAACCGCACCGCCGGAGTGGGCTTGTGCTCCCCGACGGGCGTGGGGCCGGAGGTCGATGCTGGTGTGGCCCTCGTCATGCGAATGCGCTCTGCTCCTTTGTGACCCAGCCGTCCCGAGGGACGGCGCCGCGCGTGGGGTCCCTCCTCATCGGCAGGGCGGCCTGCGCCGTGACGTTGTCGCTCGGTGCTCGGTCCTCTCGGTGGGGCGGGCTGGACCACATGGGTCCGTTTGCCCCTATCGGCCGGGGCCCGGGCGTCCTTGAGGCAGGGCGCGGCGCGGCGGTCCGCCGTTCCTCAGAAGGTGACCACCCTGTCGGCGGCGGCGATCCTCTCGGCCACCTCGGGGGCGCCGATCCAGGCGCCGCCCACCAGGCTCAGGCTCTCGTCGGTCGCCCCACGGGCGACGGCGCACGCCTTTCAGACGTGGATGGGCACGCCCCGGTCCCGGGCCTTGGCCACCAGGTCCCGCAGCGGCTCCAGGCCCAGCGGCTCGAGGGTCTCGCCGGTGGTGTCGAGCAGCAGGTCGGTGGCGTCGCCGACCAGCACCACCTCCGCCTCCTGACCGGCGGCAGCCGACCCGTTCACGGCCAGGTGGAACGGCAGGGCGGCCCGGACCGGGTCGACCCGGCCGGAGGCACCGATGTAGAGGATCTTCATGGCGCCAGTCTGCCCCGCAGAGGCCCCCCTGGTGGCGCTCCTAGAGGACCGCCGCGAAGCGGGCTCCCACCGGCGCCGCGTCCCGCCCGCCGACACCGCCGCCCTCCAGCAGGACGGCGAAGGCGACCCCGGCCCGCTGGCCCACGAACCAGGCGTGGGTGGGGAGCGGGTCGCCGGAGCCGAACTCGGCCGTGCCGGTCTTGCCCACCAGGTCGGCCAGGGCGGCTGCCGCCTTGCCCGTCCCTTCCGCCACCACGCCCCGCAGGAACGCCTTCAGGGGCTCGACGGCGGCCGGCGTGGGCGTCGCCGTGGCCACCGGGATGGCGTCGTCGCCCGGCAGGGTCACCAGGTGGGGCGAGTGCCACGTGCCGGTGGTGGCGGCCGCCAGCACCGAGGCCATGTGGGCCGGCGTGGCCAGCACCCGGGCCTGGCCGATGGCGGCCGCGGCCCGCTCCGCCGCATCCCTGGGAACCGGGAAGACGGCCGGGTGCTCGCGCCCCAGGCCGACCCGGTAGTCGACGCCGAAGCCGAACCGGCCGGCCGCGGCCACCAGCTCCTCGTTGGTCAGTCCCGCCGCGCCCGCGACGAAGGCGGTGTTGCAGGAGTGCACGAAGGCGTCCCGCAGGGTGGTGTCGCCCAGGGCCTCGTCCTCGAAGTTCTCGAACGTCTTCCCGCCCACCTCGGCCTCGGGCGGGCAGGCCAGGCGCTGGTCGGCCCCGCCCTTGGCCACCAGGGCGTCGGTGGTGACGATCTTGAACGTCGACCCCGGCGGGTAACGGCCGGCCAGGGCACGGTTCAGGGGCTGGTCCAGGGGCCGGCTGGCCACGGCCAGCACCGACCCGGTGGCGGCCTCGACGGCGACGAGGGCGGCGGGGACGGCCACGCCGTCGAGGGCGGCGTCGGCGGCCCGCTGGACGTCGGGCCTCATGGTCGTCTGCAGCGGCGCCGGCGGCGTGCCCTCGAAGCGGTGCAGGCTGAGCTGGACGCCCGACGCCCGCACCAGCCGCACCTCGCCCGACGGCTGGCCGGCCAGCGTCGACTCGTAGACGAGCTCCAGGCCGGACTGGCCGACCACGTCGCCCTTCTCGTAGGTGGGGCCGAGCTGCTCGAGCTGCTCGGCCGTGATCTCGCCGGTGCGGCCGAGGGTGTGGGCGGCGAAGCCCTCGGCCGGCGGGATCCGGGCCTCCGTGCGCTTGAAGATGATGCCCGGCACCGGCCGCAGCACGCCCTCCACCTGGCGGAAGCGATCCTCCCGCAGCTCGATGATCGGCACGAAGTGGTCCGGCTTCACCCCGCGGGCGTTGAGGGCCCGGTCGAGGCGTTCGGGGGCGAAGCCGATCTGCGAGTGGAGGGCGGCCGCCACCGCCGCCCGGTCCGTGATCCGGCTGGGCTGCACGCCGACGCCGACCACCTTGCCCAGGCCCACCAGCGGCTCACCGCCGGCGCCCAGGATCGGCGCCCGCGCCCCCCTGACCCGCTCCCGCTCGAAGCGGTCCCCCTTCTCGGCGTCCGGGTGCAGCGCCGAGGGCGCCCAGTCCACCAGCCAGCGCTCCTCTTCACGGGTGAACCGCAGCTGCGACTGCACCTTCCACTCCCCCAGCCCCCGCACCAGGTGCACCGCGTCCACCGTCGCGGTGGCGCCGGCCTCGGCCCGGAGGACCGGGCCCAGCGTCAGCGTCGACGACACGAGGCCGAGCTCCTCCCGGAAGCGCGCCTGATCGGCGGACGCCCCGCTCCCGGTCCGTGCGAGGCCGTCCACGCCCGCCGCGTCGCCCGCCGCCCACGCGGCCAGGAACGCCCGGCCCTCCGCCGTCGGGAGGGCGGGCTCGGCGTCCTCGCGCGTGACGACCGCCAGCAGCGCCGCGCCCGCCGCCACCGCCAGCACCACCGCCCCGCCGACGACCGCCGTCCTCCGCCTCACGGCCGAGAGCCTGCCAGAGCGCCGCGGGCCGGGGGTCGACGCTCGGGATTCCCTTCTCACTTGACGCCCCCAGAGGGCGCCAACTGAGCCGAGAATCCAGGCCCCGTCCGCGGGCGGGATCTACAGCCGTTCCACGCCCCCCACCTTCACCACCGCCTCCCCCGCCTCCACGCTGGCGGCCAGGTCCACGGTGGCCACGAGCGCCCACTCGCCGAAGCCGGCCGGGTCGTCCAGCACCTGGCGCACGTGCCACTCCGAAGGGCCCTCGGTGACGTGCAGCAGCGACGCAGCGCGGGCGGCCCCGCCCGTCCCGATCGAATCGTGCTCGGCGAAGTACGGCGCCAGCGCCTCCCGCCACCGGCCGGCGCCCCAGTCCGGGTCCAGCTCGGCCAGGGCCTCGTACCGGCGCAGGGCGGCCAGCTCCACCCGCCGGAACATGGCGTTGCGCACCAGGACCCCGAAGGCCCGCCGGTTGGCCGTGATCGGCGGCGGCGCGTCGTCCAGCGACGCCACGGGGACGGCCGTCTCGGGGTGGCGCAGCTGCTCCCACTCGTCCAGCAGCGAGCTGTCCACCTGGCGCACAAGGGTGCCGAGCCACTCGGTGAGGTCGTACAGCTCCTCCGTCTTGGCGTCCTCGGGCACGGTCTGGGTCAGGGCCTTGAAGGCGTCGCTCAGGTAACGCAGCACCACGCCCTCGGAGCGGGCCAGCTGGTAGAAGCCGGTGAAGTCGTTGAAGGTCATGGCCCGCTCGAAGAGGTCCCGGGCCACCGACTTGGGCGACAGGGCGTGGTCGGCGACCCAGGGGTGGCCCCGGCGGTAGGCCTCGAAGGCGACGTCCAGCAGCTCGGCCAGCGGCTTGGGCCAGGTGACGGACTCGAGGCGCGCCATGCGCTCCTCGTACTCGAGGCCGGCCGCCTTCATCTGGGCCACCGCCTCGCCCTTGGCCCTGCTCTCCTGGGCGTAGAGCACCTTGGACGGGTCGTCGAGGGTGGCCTCCACGATGGACAGCACGTCGAGCGCATAGGTCTCGGACCGGCGGTCCAGCAGCTCGAAGGCGGCCAGGGCGAAGGGGCTGAGGGGCTGGTTCAGGGCGAAGTCGGCCTGGAGGTCCACCGTCACCCGCGTAGTGCGGCCCGACGCGTCCGGCTCGTCCAGGCGCTCCACCACGCCGGCCGCCACCAGCGACCGGTAGATGGCGATGGACCGGCGGATGTGGCGGCGCTGGGCGGCGCGGGGCTCGTGGTTGTCGACCAGCAGGGTGCGCAGGGCGGCGCAGCCGTCGCCGGGGCGGTCGAGCACGTTGAGCAGGGTGGCGTGCGACACGGCGAAGCTCGACGTCATCGTCTCCGGCTCGGCCGCCTTCAGCCGCTCGAAGGTGGGCTCGCCCCACGACACGAAGCCCTCGGGCGGCTTCTTGCGGACGACCTTGCGGCGCAGGCGGGCGTCGTCGCCGGCCTTGGCCAGGGCCTTCTCGTTCTCCACCACGTGCTCGGGCGCCTGCACGACCACGGTGCCGGCCGTGTCGTAGCCGGCCCGGCCCGCCCGCCCCGCGATCTGGTGGAACTCCCGGGCGCTGAGGAGGCGGACCTTGGCCCCGTCGTACTTGCTGAGGGCGCAGAACAGCACGGTGCGGATGGGGACGTTGATGCCGACGCCCAGGGTGTCGGTGCCGCAGATGACCTTCAGCAGCCCGGCCTGGGCCAGGCGCTCCACCAGCCGGCGGTACTTGGGGAGCATGCCGGCGTGGTGCACGCCGATGCCGTGGCGGACGAAGCGCGACAGGGTGCGCCCGAAGGCGGTGGTGAAGCGGAAGCCGCCGATGAGCGAGGCGATGGCGTCCTTCTCCTCCCGGGTGCACACGTTCACGCTCATGAGGGCCTGGGCCCGCTCCACCGCCGCCGCCTGGGTGAAGTGCACGACGTACACGGGCGCCTGGTGGGTGGCCAGCAGCTCCTCCAGCGTCTCGTGCAGCGGGGTGGTGCGCCAGGCGTAGTGCAGGGGCACGGGCCGGGTGGCGCTCGACACCACCGCCGTGGCGCGCCCGGTGCGCCGGGTGAGGTCGGCGGCCAGGCTGGTGACGTCGCCGAGGGTGGCCGACATGAGCAGGAACTGGGCCGAGGGCAGGGCGAGGAGCGGCACCTGCCAGGCCCAGCCCCGGTCCGGGTCGGCGTAGAAGTGGAACTCGTCCATGACCACCTGCCCGGCCGTGGACGACGGGCCGTCCCGCAGCGCCATGTTGGCCAGGACCTCGGCCGTGCAGCAGATGACCGGCGCGCCGGCGTTGACGGTGGAGTCCCCGGTCATCATCCCGACGCGGTCGTGGCCGAACGTGGCGCACAGGTCGAAGAACTTCTCCGACACCAGCGCCTTGATGGGCGCGGTGTAGAAGCTGCGCCGGCCGGCGGCCATGGCGGCCAGGTGCGCCCCCACCGCCACCAGGCTCTTGCCCGAGCCGGTAGGGGTGCTGAGGATGACGTTGGCGCCGGAGACCACCTCGATGACGGCCTCCTCCTGGGCCGGGTAGAGGCTCAGCCCGCGCTCCTCGGCCCACCCGGTGAAGGCGTCGAAGACGGCGTCCGGCCCGGCGCCGGCCTCCACGCGCTCGGTCAGGGTCGGCACGGGGCGGCCTCGGGGCGCAGGAGAGACCTCAGCGGCTGCGGAGCCGGTCGAGCCGGCGCCGGTCGCGCTTGGTGGGGCGGCCCGCGGCGGGGTCACGGGCGAACGCCGGCGCCGCCAGCTCCCGGGCCGGAGGCGGGGGGCTGTGGTCGAGGACGCTCTCGGCGGCAAGGGCGGCGCTGACCCGGGTGCCGAGCAGGTGGACGATCTCCAGCACCCGCTCCCGGTCGTGGACGCGTGCCTCGACCCGGTCCCCCACCCGCACCAGCGTGGCCGGCTTGACCGGCGAGCCGTTGAGCCGCACGTGGGAGCCCCGGCACGCGGCCGTGGCCTCGGACCGCGTCTTGTAGAGCCGCACCGACCAGAGCCACCGGTCGATCCGCGTCGAGTCCACGAAGCTCATGGTCGCGCGCCGATCCGACCGGCGCGATGTTCGGTGGCCGCCTTCGCCGTCTGACGTCAGCGACGATGGCGGCGGTGGCGGCGCGGCCGGTGCCGGGGCGGCCGCCGGCCGTCCCTCGGACGGGCCCGGGCCCGCCGGGCCGCCCGGTTGCCGCCGGTCCGGCTGAGCACGTCCTCGGGCAGGTCCAACCGGGGCTGCGGGCCGGTGTGCTCGCAGAAGAACTCCGGTGGCAGCACCACCTGGAGGGCCGAGAGCCGCGGGAGAAACTCCGGGAAGGCCCTGTAGTGGTCGAACCAGGTGTTGAGCACCCCCGCTTCGTCGACCTGCCAGGGGTGCACCGCCGCGAACCGGAGCTCGGCCCCGGCGACCGAGATCCGGTCTCCCGGCCCGAATCGACGGCCTTCCTCCTCGATCTCGTGCACGAGGTGGTGCAGCAGCCCAGCTTCGTCCTGCCGGCTCAGCCCGGCGGCCACGACCAGCTCGGGATGGCCGAAGCGCTCCACCAGGCCGATCGTGTACTGCCAGCCCCAGTTGTCCGGGCCGGGTTCCACGGCCTGGATGGCCCAGCCGTACTCGTCGATGGTCGACGCGAACCACTGCCGGACCTCGTCCTCCGTCGCTCCGTCACAGATCGAACACATGTTCAGCATTCTGTCCTGAGGGTGTGACACTTTCCCCGGATCCTCAGGAGGCGATCAGGTGGCCATCAGCCAGCACCCCTTCCCGGGGCCCGCCGCCACCGTCGTACCACCCCACTCTGGAGTAAATAGGTCACCGATCCGGTGACCTATTTACGGCTCTTGTGACTGATCCGTGGGTGGCTGAGTAGGCCCGTCCGCGGCTGCACCCCGTTTCTTCCTACGTTTCCGGGCTGTTCGACGGTCCGGGACGGAGGGAGAGAACGGGGTGCGATCGACAACGTTATGGGCTCGGCTGCTGGGGCTGGTGAAGGCCGTGGTCGAGGACGTGCAGTTCGACGAGGGCGACGAGTGCATCGTGGTGTCGGTGAGGCCGCGCAAGGCGACCAAGCGCCGCTGCGGGAGGTGCGGCAAGCGCTGCCCCGGCTATGACCGTGGCGAGGGCCGGCGGCGATGGCGGGCGCTGGATCGGGGCACCATCCTGACGTTCCGGGAGGCGGACGCGCCGCGGGTGCGCTGCGCCGAGCACGGGGTGGTCGCCGCCCAGGTGCCGTGGGCGCGGCACGGCGCCGGGCATACCTACGCGTTCGACGACACCGC
>JBQTJJ010000089.1:0-6588 GCA_052387235.1 Actinomycetota bacterium | reverse complement strand
CGGCGGCCAGGCCTCGTCACGCGGCGTGCGCCGGGACTGGACGAGCTTCAGCACCGCGACCAGGATCCCGGCCAGCAGGCCCAGCCGCAGACCGATGCGGAACGACCGGCGCAACATGCGGACACCGTAGCTTGACGGGCCCTCCGCGGTTTGCGACCATGGCCCTGTCATGCGCACCGCCCCCCGCACCATCCTCCTGCTTACGTAAGCGAGCTCCCTCTCCGGGGCTCGCCTCGCCTCCTGCGCCTACGGGCCAGGGGGTTTTTTGTTTCCCGGTTTTCCCGCCGCACCGCAGCTTCCCGAGCAACCCGAAAGGAACCCCCGATGTCCGAGCGACTGATCATCTTCGACACCACACTGCGCGACGGCGAGCAGTCGCCGGGCATCTCGCTCGACGTGGCCGAGAAGCTGGAGATCGCGGAGCAGCTGGCGCGGCTGGGCGTCGACTACATCGAGGCCGGCTTCCCCGTCGCCAGCCAGGGGGACTTCGAGGCGGTGGAGGCCATCGCCAAGACGGTGGAGGGCCCGGTCATCGCCGGCCTGTCCCGCACTCACCTGGCCGACGTCGACCGGTGCTGGGACGCGGTGCGCCACGCCCAGCGCTCCCGCATCCACGTGTTCATCTCCACCAGCCCCAACCACATGGAGCACATGCTGAAGATGACGCCGGCCCAGGTGCTGGCCGAGACCAGGGCAGGCGTGGCCCGGGCCCGGGAGCACACCGACGACGTCGAGTTCAGCCCCCAGGACGCCACCCGCACGCCCCTCGACTTCATGATGGAGGTGCTGCAGGCCGCCGTCGACGCCGGCGCCACCACCTTGAACATCCCCGACACGGTGGGCTACGGCATCCCCTGGGACTTCGGCGCCCTGATCCAGTACGTCCGCCGCAACATCTCGGGCGACTACGTCACGTCCACCCACTGCCACAACGACCTGGGCCTGGCCACGGCCAACTCCCTGGCCGGCGTGCAGGCCGGCGCCCGCCAGGTCGAGGTGTGCGTGAACGGGCTGGGGGAGCGGGCCGGCAACGCCGCCCTGGAGGAGGTGGTGATGGCCCTCAAGATCCGGGGCGACCAGTTCCCCGGCATCGAGGTCGGTGTCCGCACCGAGGAGCTGGCCCGCACCAGCCGCCTGGTGAGCCGGCTCACCGGGTACCCGGTGCAGTTCAACAAGGCGGTGGTGGGGCGCAACGCCTTCGTCCACGAGTCGGGGATCCACCAGCACGGCGTGCTGTCCCACTCCAGCACCTACGAGATCATCGACGCCTCCTCGGTGGGCCAGACCGGCAGCCAGATCGTGCTGGGCAAGCACTCGGGCCGCCACGCCTTCGGCGACACGCTCGAGAAGATGGGCCTGCACGTCCAGGGCGACGCCCTCAACGCCGCCTTCGTGCGCTTCAAGGAGCTGGCCGACCGCAAGGTGCAGATCACCGAGGCCGACCTCGAGGCCATCGTGGCCGAGGAGATCGGCGGCTCCGGCTCCGGTCCCGCGTTCGTGCTCGAGTCGCTCGAGGTCACGGGCGGCACGGTGGGCGTTCCCCGCGCCCGGGTCGTCCTCACCCGGGACGGCGAGAAGACGGAGGCGTCGGCCGACGGCGACGGCATGATCGACGCCGCCTGCAAGGCCATCAAGGCCGCAACCGGTGTGGACGGCCGCCTCACCGACTTCAACGTGTCGTCGGTCACCGGTGGCGTGGACGCCCTCGGCGACGTGGTCATCCAGCTCGAGGCGGACGGCGTGAAGGTGTCCGGGCGGGGCGTGTCCACCGACGTGGTGGAGGCCTCGGCCCGCGCCTTCCTCAACGCCACCAACAAGGTGGTGCGGGTCCGGGCCCGCAACGAGGTGCGCGACCCGATCGACGAGGTCACCCCCTGACGCGACGCCGGCCGGCGCACCCACGCGAGGTGGGCGCGCCGGCCGGGGCGAGCCGGCGGCTGCGGCGTCAGCTCACGGCGTAGGCGGGGAGCTGACGGATGCCGAACGCCCGGCAGTAGTCGGACGACGGGTTCCACACGTCGAGGCGCCGGCCCGTGATGCCGGGGCCGGTGTCGAGCGCGACACGCGAGCCGATGCCGGCCACGTACACGTCGCTGCCCAGCGGCACGGTGCGGGGGTCGACGGCGACGACGTCGTCGGACACCGGAACGCCGGAGGCGGTGATGCCCTGCAGGGCGTAGCAGGTGACGCCGAAGTCGCCCAGGGGCCGGCCGCCGGTGGCGAGCCAGACGCCGTCGCCGGCCGGGGTGGCGGCCACCGCCGTCACCGGGGCGCCGGGCGCAGCCGCCGGGCCGGCGCCGGACGCGGCCGACGACGCCGAGCCGAAGGCGTGCACGTTGCCCTCGGCACCGGCCACCCAGTAGCCCTTGCCGTCGGCGGTGGTGGTGAGGTCGACGAAGGGCGGACCGGCCCGGCCCGCGGCCGACCCGGCGTAGGGGGCGTCGCCGAACGAGAAGATGCCGCCGTCGCGTGCCAGGAGGCGGTAGCCCCCGCCGCTGGGAGAGGCGTCGATGGCGACGATGGGGGCGTTGAGGGTCAGCCCGCCGGCGGAGCCGAGGAAGGCGGCGTCGCCGAAGGCGAAGATGCCGCCGTCCCGGGCCGCCAGCCAGTACCCCTTGCCGGTGGGCGTCGCCGCCACGCCCACGACGGGCGCGTTGAGGCGCACCCTGCCCATGGAGCCGGCGAAGGCGAAGTCGCCGAAGGCGTACACCCCGCCCTCACTGGAGGCGAGGACGTAGCCCTTGCCGGACGAGAGCCCGGCCATGTCGACGACGGACCGGGTGAGCCCGGTGGCGGCGCCGGCGAAGGCGGCGTCACCGTGGGCGTAGACCCCGCCGTCGGAGGCGGCCAGCCAGTAGCCCTTGCCGGTCCCGGTCCGGGCCATGCCCGTGACGGGGCGTCCGGGAGCGGCGCCCAGGTGGGCGGCGGCGCCCAACGCCACCACCTCGCCGGCTGCGCCCACGGCGGTGGCGGGGGAGGAGGTGAGCGGCAGTGCGACGAGTGCTGTGACGCCGATCACCCCCGCGAGTCGGAGCCGGCCGGGGGGCCGGCGCGACGGTGCAGCGGATCGGGAGATAGGTGCAGGCACGCGGGGGACTTCCTTTCGTCGAGGCTCGCCCCGGCATGGCACGCGCCGAACGGGCGTGTGCGAGGTCGGGGACGGAGCACGGGCACCGCCGCGGCCCGGTCGTGCGGGCTGCGGCGGGGGCACCTGGCAGGAACCACCAGGCACGCGTGTGCTGTCGGAGCCCACCCTAGCGGCCCCACCGCCCCCCCTCGCGGCAATCGCCCGTCCCGTGGTGGGCGAGGCCCCCATCCAGCCGGTAGACAGAGGGACGTGACCGGGCCCGCGCCGCGCCAGCCCCAGGACCTGGCCGAGGAGGAGGCGGACCAGCTGCGCCGGCTCCACCACCGCCTCCGCAAGGCGTCGCAGGACCTCGAGAGCTTCACCGCCCCCCAGCGCATGCGGGGCCGGTGGGACCCGGCCCCGGTGCCCGACGAGGCCATGGACGCGGCCCGGTCGGAGCTGGCCGCCGCCTACCGGAGCATCTGGGAGGCGTACGGCGAGCTGCTGGGCTGGGAGCCCCCGCCCGCCGCCGGCTCCTGAAGGCGCCGCCGCCACGGGAGCGAACGGTGGCAGCATCGGGTCCATGGCCACCCGGACCTGCTACCGCCACACCGGACGCGCCACCGGGGCCAGCTGCACGCGCTGCGAGCGGCCCATCTGCCCCGACTGCATGATCCAGGCGCCCGTCGGCCACCACTGCCCCACGTGCGTGCAGGAGAGCCGCCAGGACATGCGGCGGGTGCGACGGGTGGGGTTCGCCTCGGGCGCCGGGGTCCGGATGGGGGCGGTGGTGGGCGCCCTCATAGCCGTCAACGTGTTCGTCTTCCTGGCCGACCTGGTGGACCCCGACCTCACCCGCCGCTACGCCGACAACGCCCTCCTCGTGGCCCGGGAGGGCGAGTACCACCGGATGCTCACGGCCGCCTTCCTCCACGCCGGCCTGCTCCATCTCGGTTTCAACATGTTCGGCCTCTACCTGTTCGGCTCCCAGGTGGAGCAGGCGCTCGAGCCGCCCCGCTTCATCGCCCTCTACCTCCTGTCGGCCCTGGGCGGCTCGGCCTGCTCACATTTCTTCGGCCCGCCCTACACGTTCGGGGTGGGCGCCTCGGGCGCGGTGTTCGGGGTCCTCGGCGCCTACTACGTGATCGCCCGCTCCCGCGGCCTCGACACGTCTCAGGTGGGCGGGCTGATCGTGCTCAACCTGTTCCTCGGGGCCGTGATCCCCCAGATCGACAACGCCGCCCACGTGGGCGGGCTGCTCACCGGCGCCGCCCTCGCCGCCGCCTTCGAGTGCGCCCGGCGCCGGCGGGCGCAGGTGGCGGCGGCCGTCCAGGCCGGGGCGGTGGCGGCGGTGGCCGCCGTGATCGCCGTCGCCACCATGGTGCGGGTGGACCAGCTCCAGGTGCCGTAGCCGTTCCGGTCCGCAGACCGCGTTGGTGTGCGACGCGATCTGCGGACCAGAACGCCTACGGGGCGACCGTGGTGGGGAGCCAGGGCCGGCGGCCGGCCTCGAAGGCGGTGATGTCGGCCTCGTGGCGGAGGCTGAGGCCGATGTCGTCGAGGCCCTCCAGCAGGCGCCAGCGGGTGAAGTCGTCCAGGGGGAAGGGGGCCTCGAAGCCGGCGGCCGGGGCCCGCACCAGGCGGGCCTCCACGTCGACGGTGACCTCCAGGGTGGGGTCGGCCTCCACCGCCGCCATGAGGGCGGCCGCCGCGCCGGGCTCGAGCTGGGCCGGCACCAGCCCGGCCTTGGTGCAGTTGGTGCGGAAGATGTCGGCGAAGCGGGGCGACACGACGGCCCGGAAGCCGTAGTCGGTGAGGGCCCACACCGCGTGCTCCCGGGACGAGCCGGTCCCGAAGTTGGTGCCGGCCACCAGCACGGTGGCGCCGGCGTGCTCGGGCCGGTTCAGCACGAACGACGGGTCCTTGCGCCAGGCCGCGAACAGCCCCTGGCCGAAGCCGGTGCGCTCCACCCGCTTGAGCCACTCGGCCGGGATGATCTGGTCGGTGTCGACGTCGGAGCGGGGCAGGGGGACGGCCCGTCCGGTGATGGTGCGGATCGGCTCCATGTCAGCTCAGTTCCCGGGGGGTGGCGAAGTGGCCGGCCACGGCGGTGGCTGCGGCCACCGCGGGCGAGACCAGATGGGTGCGGCCGCCGGCGCCCTGGCGGCCCTCGAAGTTGCGGTTGGACGTGGAGGCGCAGCGCTCGCCCGGGGCCAGCTTGTCGGGGTTCATGGCCAGGCACATGGAGCAGCCGGCCTCGCGCCAGTCGAACCCTGCCGCCCGGAACACCTTGTCGAGGCCCTCGGACTCGGCCTCGGCCTTCACCGTGGCCGAGCCCGGGACAACCAGCGCCCGCAGGCCGGGCTTGACCCGGCGCCCGTCCAGCACGGCCGCCGCCGCCCGCAGGTCCTCGATGCGGGCGTTCGTGCACGAGCCGATGAACACGGTGTCGACGGCGATGTCGTGGACCGGGGTGCCGGCGGCCAGGCCCTGGTAGGCGAGGGCGCGCCGGGCCGCGTCCCGCTCGGCCGGGTCCGGCAGGTCGTCGGGGTCGGGGACGGCGCCGTCGATGGGGACGACCTGGGCCGGGTTGGTGCCCCACGAGACGTGGGGGACGAGGGTGGCGGCGTCCAGCTCCACCTCCTTGTCGAAGGTGGCGCCGGCGTCGGTGGCCAGCGAGCGCCAGTCGTCCAGCGCCTCCTCCCACGCCCTGCCTGTGGGCGAGTGGGGCCGGCCCTCGAGGTAGGCGAAGGTGGTGTCGTCGGGGGCCACCAGCCCGGCCCGGGCCCCGCCCTCGATGCTCATGTTGCACACCGTCATGCGGCCCTCCATGGACAGGGCCCGGATGGCGGAGCCGCGGTACTCGATCACCGATCCCATGCCGCCGCCGGTGCCGATGCGGCCGATGACGGCCAGGATCACGTCCTTGGCGGTGACGCCGGGGGGCAGCTCGCCCTCGACGGTGACGCTCATGGTGCCGGGCCGGCGCTGCGGGAGGGTCTGGGTGGCCAGCACGTGCTCCACCTCGCTGGTGCCGATGCCGAAGGCAAGGGTGGCGAAGGCGCCGTGGGTGGACGTGTGGCTGTCGCCGCACACGATGGTCATGCCGGGCTGGGTGAGGCCCAGCTCGGGGCCGATGACGTGGACGATGCCCTGGCTGCGGTGGCCCATGGGGTACAGGGGGATGTCGAACTCGGCGCAGTTGGCGGCCAGCACCTCCATCTGGCGCTTGGAGATCGGGTCGTCCACCACCAGGCGGCCGCCGGCGTCCGCCAGGGTGGGGACGTTGTGGTCCATGGTGGCCAGGGTGAGCTCGGGCCGGCGCACCCGCCGGCCGGCCAGGCGCAGGCCGTCGAAGGCCTGGGGCGAGGTGACCTCGTGGACCAGGTGGAGGTCGATGTAGAGCAGGTCGGGCTCGCCCTCGGCCGACCGCACCACGTGGCGGTCCCACACCTTCTGGCTGAGCGTGCGTGCCATGCCGTCTCGCTTCCGTCTCACCTACAGGGCCGTCTCACAAACTG
>JBQTJJ010000088.1:0-13260 GCA_052387235.1 Actinomycetota bacterium | reverse complement strand
CGTCGATCTGGCGCACGGCGACGACCAGCTCCAACGCGGCGGCGGGACCGGCCAGGTCGCGCTCCAGGGTGGCGGCGTCGAGGCCCTCGGGCCCGGCCACCACCAGCATCATGGCGAAGTGGCCCCGGAGGATGGACATCGACGTGTCCTCCAGGTTGCAGCCGTGCTCGACCAGGGCGCCGGTGACGGCGGCCACGATGCCGGGCCGGTCGGCCCCGATGGCGCTCAGCGCGAAGTGCGGCACGCGCTCAGGCGTCCAGCCGGTCGTGCAGGTAGTCGTCGTAGGCCGACAGGTCCAGCAGCCCGTGGCCCGAGTACCCGAACAGGATCACCCGCTCCACGCCCTCCTCCTTGGCCGCCAGCGCCTCGTCCACGACGGCCCGGATGGCGTGGCTGGTCTCGGGGGCCGGGATGGTGCCCTGGGTGCGGGCGAAGTCGACCGCGGCCTCGAACACCTTGGACTGGGGGTAGGCCACCGCCTCCATGCGCCCCGAGCGGACCAGGTTGGAGATGATCGGGGCGTCGCCGTGGTAGCGCAGGCCGCCGGCGTGGATCGAGGGCGGCACGAAGTCGTGGCCCAGCGTGTACATGGGCAGCAGCGGGGTCATGCCGGCCGTGTCGCCGAAGTCGTAGTCGAAGCGGCCGGTGGTGAGGGTGGCGCACGACGACGGCTCCACCGCCACCAGCCGCACGCCCGCGTCGGCCACGAAGGGCAGGGCCAGCCCGCCCAGGTTGGAGCCCCCGCCGCAGCACCCCACCACCACGTCGACCCGCTCCTCGCCGGCCAGGGCCAGCTGCTCCTTGGCCTCCAGCCCGATGACGGTCTGGTGCAGCAGCACGTGGTTGAGCACCGAGCCCAGGGCGTAGTGGGTGTCCTCGCGGCCGGCGGCGTCGCGCACCGCGTCGCTGATGGCGCTCCCGAGCGATCCGGGGTGGGAGGGGTCGTCCACCGGCGACGGCACCACGCTGGCGCCCCACGTCTCGATCATCATGCGCCGGTACGGCTTCTGGTCGTACGACGCCCGCACCATGTACACCTTGCACTCCAGGCCGAACAGGGCGCTGGCGAACGACAGGGCGCTCCCCCACTGGCCGGCCCCGGTCTCGGTCGCCAGCCGCCTGGTGCCCTCGGCCTTGTTGTAGAAGGCCTGGGGGACGGCGGTGTTGGGCTTGTGCGACCCCGCCGGCGACACCGACTCGTCCTTGTAGTAGATCCGGGCCGGCGTGCCGAGGGCCCGCTCCAGGCGCTCGGCCCGCACCAGCGGCGTGGGCCGCCACAGGCGCAGCACGTCGAGCACCTCGCCCGGGACGTCGATCCAGGGCTCGGCGCTCACCTCCTGGCCGATGAGGGCCATGGGGAACAGGGGGGCCAGGTCGTCGGGCCCGACCGGCTTGCGGGTGGCCGGGTGCAGCGGCGGCTCCAGCGGGTCCGGGAGGCTGGGCACGACGTTGTACCAGGCCTCGGGCACCTTGTCGGGGGGCAGCGTCCAGCGCATGGGCGCTCACGGTAGTCCGACCCCTCTTTCGAGTAAATAACTCGCCATTTTGGCGAGTTATTTACTCGGGACCGGCGGGATCCTACGACCAGCCCAGCTCGTCGAGGCGGTCGTCGGTGATGCCGAAGTGGTGGGCCACCTCGTGGACGACGGTGACCCGCACCTGCTCCACCACCTCGGCCTCGGTGGCGCAGGCCGCGCACAGCGAGCGCCGGAAGACGGTGATGCGGTCCGGCATGGCCATGCCGCCGTACTCGTAGCGCTCGGTGAGCGGGATGCCCTCGTACAGCCCCAGCAGGCCGCCCGGGGGCCGGGTGTCGTCCACCACCACGACCACGTTCTCCATGAGCCGGCCCAGCTCTGCGGGCAGGCCGTCGAGGGCCTCCTCCACCAGGGAGGCGAAGCGGGCCGGCGGGACCTCGACCACTCAGGCCAGCTTGCCGGCGATGCCGCCCGCGGCCCGCAGGGCGGCGCCGTCGGCGCCGGCGGTGGTCCACGAGAACGACGGCCGGCGCACCGCCTCGTCCAGCAGGTCGTCGAGCAGGCGGCGGAACGGCACGACCGGGCCGGGCTCGACCCACAGGTAGCGGGCCAGCGAGCCGGGGATGGTGTTGATCTCGTTGACGTACAGCTCGGTGCAGCCGTCGCCGGCGGCCAGGAAGTCGATGCGGGCCACGCCCCGCACGCCGGCCAGGGACGCCACCGTGAGGGCGGTGCTGCGCACCCGCTCCTCCACCTCGGCCGGCAGGACGGCGGGCAGCTCGCGCGGGGCGCTGGCCATGCCCTCGCCCCCCAGGTACTTGTCCTGGTAGCCCAGGATCTCGCCGCCGGCCTGGCGCACCGGCTTCTCCACAGCCGACAGCTCCAGCTGCGGCCACGAGCGCACCGCCACGTTGAGGTCGACGGCGTCGGCCCGGTACGGCTCGATCACGGCGCCGGCCCGCAGGTGGGGGCTGGCGCCGAGCAGGGCCACGGCGGTGGCGGTGTCCTCGACGATCTGGATGCCGATGGACGAGCCGCCGAAGCGGGGCTTGACGATGCTGGGCTCGTCCCACGGCACCTCCGTTCCGGGTGTGAGCGCCAGGCGGGGCAGCGACGGGAGGCCGGCGCCGGTGACCACGTTGCCGAAGGCCAGCTTGTCCATGCCCAGGGCGGCGCCGGCCACGTTGGGACCGGTGTAGGCGAGGCCGGCCAGGTCCATCGCCGCCTGCACGGTGCCGTCCTCGCCCGGGCCGCCGTGGCAGCAGTTGACGAGGGCCGACAGCTCCAGGGGCCGGCGCTTGCCGAGCAGGCCCTCGCCCGCCTGCAGCCGCAGCAGGCCCGCTTTCCGGGGCACACCGTCGGCGAACTCGACCGCCTCCAGGCCGGCGTCGACCTCCCAGAAGCGGCCGTCCTTGGCCCAGTACACGCCGACGGCGTCACCCAGCGCCCGGGCCGCCTGGAGGCCGGTGAGGATGCTGACGTCGTGCTCGGGCGACGGGCCGCCGAAGAGGACTGCGGGCTTGGGCAACGGATGCTCCTGGTCGATGGGCTCGGTTCACGGGAAGTGGTCGGGCAGGTCGTTCTCGTAGAGGACGGCGTCGCCCTCCCCGACATGGGCCCGTACCCAGGCGGCAGCCTGGTCCCTCGTCTCCACGGTGACAATCCGGGCGCTGCCGCCGGCCGCCCCCCGCAGCAGGGCCCGGCGGTTGGTGCGGCCCACCACCACCAGGTGCGACGCGGCCGCCGCCGCGGCTGCCGCGAAGCGCTCGTTCTCCCGGTCCTGCACCGGTCCCAGCTCCACCATGCCGGGCGTCACCACCACCCGGAGGTGGTCGGGCGACGAGTGCCGGGCCAGCGCGGCGAGGGCGCCGGCGGCGCCGGCCGGGTTGGAGTTGTAGGTGTCGTCGAGCAGCGTGGCCCCCGTGGGGGTGGTGCTCACCGCCAGCCGGTGCCGGGCCGTAGGCAGGGTGGCGAGGCGGGCCCCGACGGCCCGGGCCGGCACGCCCAGCTCCAGGGCCACGGCCACGGCGCAGGCGACGTTGGAGGGCTGGGCCGCGGTCCCCTCCAGCCGCCCGATGACCTCGCCGCCGGCCCGCACCTCGCCGCCGGCCACCACCACCTCGGCGGCCGGGTCGCCGGCGCCCGAGCACCGCACCACCTTCTGGCCGCCCGCCGCCCGCTCGCCGCCAAGCGCGGCCAGGAGGGGGTGGTCGACGTTGAGCACCGCCGCCCCTGCCCCTTCCAGGATCTCGCTCTTGGCCCGGACGATGGTCTCCTCGGTGCGCATGCGCTCCAGGTGCACGGGCCCGATGGCGGTGATGACGGCCACGTCGGGCGGGCACCACCGGCACAGCTCGGCGATCTCGCCCGGGCCGTACGTGCCCATCTCGGCCACGAACACCTCGGTGCCGGGCGTGAGGTGCTCGTTGACGGCGCGGGCCAGCCCGGCCCGGTTGTTGAAGCTGGCCGGCGTGGCCACCACCGACCGGGTGGCGCCCACCAGGTGGGCCACGTAGCCCTTGGTGGTGGTCTTGCCGTAGGACCCGGTGATGGCCACCACGGTGGGCCGCACCTGGGCCAGGCGGGCGGCGGCCCGCGTGACGTAGGGCCGGGCCAGCCGGCGCTCGAGCGGCGCGGTGAGGGCGAGGGCGGCGTCGACCAGCACGGGGGTGAGGGCGGCGGCCAGCACGGCGGCGGTGGGGCCGGCGCCCAGGGCGGCGCCGGCCGCCACGACGGCACCGACGAGCACGGCCCACACGCCCGCCAGCGTCCGCAGGCGCCGGGTCCACGCCAGCCGCGAGGTGCGGCCCCGCAGCGCCAGGCCGAACGGGCCGGCCGCCGCCGCCCCGCACGCCACCAGGGCCGCCAGGGGCGACGCCGCCGACAGGGCGACGCCGGCCACCACGGCCACGGCCAGCACCCGGCTGGCCCCGAGGCCCCACCACCGCAGGGCGAAGCGGGACGCCGAGCCGGGCAGGTAGTGCTCGCGCTGGGCCACCCGCAGCCAGCGCAGGCCGGCCGGCACGGCCGCGGCCAGGCCGGCGAGGACGGCGAGGGTCCTCACCGGCCGGTGCCGGTAGCGCCCCGGACCCGCTGCACCGCGTCCCGCAGGGCGGCGGGCGCTGTGCGCGGCGTGTCGTGGCCGGCGCCCGCCAGGACCTCGAGGGTGGCGGACGCCAGCAGGCCGCGGGCGGCCTCGGCCACGGCGACGGGCACCTCGGTGTCGTCGTCGCCCCACACCAGCTCGACCGGGCACGACACCGCCGCCAGCTGGTCCTCGTAGGTCTCGTTCACCACGCGGACGTGGACGCCCCGCATCACGCCGGCGGCGGCCCGGTAGTCGGCCGAGCCGTAGCGCCGGCGCAGCGCCTCCATCCGGTCGTCGCCGACGAGCCCGCGGCGGTGCAGGGCGCGGGCCAGGCGGTAGGCCGGCGCCGGCCGGCGCCCGGCCGCGCCGGGCCGGCGCACCAGGGGCACGCCGGTGAGGACCAGGCCCGCCACCCGCTCGGGCCGGGACGCGGCCAGGTGGACCGCGACGCGGCCGCCGAAGGAGTGGCCCAGCACCACCACCGCCGGCGCCATCTCGTCGAGGACCGGCGCCACCGCCGCCGCGTACTCGGCCGCGCCCCACGGCTCGGGCGGCTCCGGGGTGGCCCCGAAGCCGGGGAGGTCGAGGGCCACGGCGTCGAGGCCGTCGAGGGTGGCGGCGAAGTCCTTGGCGGACCGGCCCCACCCGTGCAGCGCCAGTACCGAGGGGGTGGCCGAGCCCCATGCCTCGCCGAAGATCCTGCCGCTGGCGAAGGCCCTGAGCACGGCGGTTGAACCTACCGGACGGCGTCGGGGACCAGGGGCGACCCGGCCTCCGCGCCCCGTCTCCTGGGGACGCGATGTGGACGATCCTGGCCACTGTGGGGAGAACGGAAGAAGTTCCGGGGACGACGTGGGGATTTTCCTTTTGCCCCTTGACGGCCCAGCTACCCAGGGTTCACACTGCGATCACTTCAGCACGACGCCGGTCGGTGCACCGAGGAGATGGGGGCCCCAGGCCCACCAACCACGGTGGACGGGCAGGTGAACCGGGCTGGAGTACGGACCGAAGCCGAAACTGCGCCGGACCGCCGCAAGGCGGGAAGGATGCACGGAAGCGGAGGACCACAGGAACGGCCCCGAGGAGCAGGAAGGCGCAAGCCGACCGGCTACTTGGGGTCGTTCCGCGTCCGTGCGCCGATCCGGCCCCGAGCATCCACCGCGCTGTCACACCCCCTCGGTACGTTCGGCAGCGTGGACCTGCTCGAAGGACTCGACCCCGCCCAGCACCGGGCCGTGGTGTCCGAGTCGCACCCGCTGTGCATCCTGGCGCCGGCCGGCTCCGGCAAGACCCGGGTGCTCACCCGCCGCATCGCCCACCGCGTCGTCACCGGGTCGGCCGAGGGGGCGCGCGTGCTGGCCCTCACCTTCACCCGCCAGGCCGCCGGCGAGCTGCGGTCGCGCCTCGGCGGCCTGGGCGTGCGGGAGCCGGTGGCCGCGGGGACCTTCCACGCCGTGGCCTACGCCCAGCTGCGCCGGCGCTGGGCCGACCGGGGCGAGCGGGCCCCGGTGCTGCTGGAGCGCAAGGCCCGGCTGCTCGCCCCCCTGCTCCCCCGGGCCCGGGCCGGCGCCGGCGCCGGCGCGCCGGCCACCGTCCAGGCCGCCGACCTGGCGGCAGAGATCGAGTGGGCCAAGGCCCGCCTGGTGCCGGCGTCGGGCTACGAGGCCGAGGTGGCCGCCACCGGGCGCCGGCCTCCCCTCCCCCCGGCCACCATGGCGGCGCTGTACGAGCGCTACGAGAACGAGAAGCGGCGCAGGGGCCTGGTCGACTTCGACGACCTCCTCCTGGCCTGCGCCCTCCACCTCCAGGACGACGCCGAGTTCGCGGCGGCCCAGCGCTGGCGCTTCCGGCACCTGTTCGTGGACGAGTTCCAGGACGTGAACCCGGTGCAGTTCCGCCTCCTGCAGGGCTGGCTCGGGGGTCGCACCGACCTGTGCGTGGTGGGCGACCCGACCCAGGCCATCTACTCCTGGAACGGCGCCGACCCCACCCTCCTCACCGACTTCGGGCGACACTTCCCCGGCGCCGAGGTCGTGCAGCTGGACCACAACTACCGCTCCACCCCCCAGATCGTGGACCTGGCCCGGTGCGTGCTGCCGCCGGCCGGCGCCGGCGCCGGCGCACCGGTGGAGATCACCGCGGCCCGGCCCGAGGGGGCGCTGCCGGTGGTGCGCCAGTTCGACACCGACGCCGGCGAGGCGCGGGGCGTGGCCCGGGCCCTGCGGCGGGCCCACGCCCCCGGCGTGGCCTGGTCCTCCATGGCGGTGCTGGCCCGCACCAACGCCCAGCTCGTGCTGCTGGAGGAGCACATCCGGGCCGCCGGCATCCCGTGCCGGCTGAGCGGCGGCGGTGTGCTCCTGCGCCAACCCGAGGTGCGGGCCGCTCTCGACCAGCTGCGCCACCTGCCGGCGTCGGTGCCGTTCGTGTCCCGGCTGGCCGACGTCGAGGAGGCGGCCGGCGAGGGTGGCGCCACCGAGCGGCGCGGCAACCTGGAGGCCCTGGTCCGCCTGGGGCGGGACTACGCCGCCATCGACCCCGCGCCCACCGTCGACGGCTTCGCCGGGTGGCTGGCCGCCGGCGACCGCGGTGACCAGGGCGGGCCCGGGGCCGACGCGGTCGAGCTCACCACCTTCCACCGGTCCAAGGGCCTGGAATGGCCGGTGGTGTTCGTCACCGGCCTGGAGAAGGGGCTGGTGCCCATCGGCCACGCCACCACGCCGGCGGCCGAGGCCGAGGAGCGCCGCCTGCTGCACGTGGCCGTGACCCGGGCCGTCGACGAGGTCCACTGCACGTGGGCCGAGCGCCGCACCTTCGGGTCGAGGTCGCTGGCCCGCAGCCCCAGCCCGCTCCTGTCGCCCATCGAGACGGCGGTGGCGGCCATGGCCGCCGGCGGGTCGCCGGCCGACTGGCGCGAGCGCATCGCCGGTGAGCGGGCCAAGCTGCGGGCCCTGCCGCCCCGCCGGGGGGTCGGCTCCCTCGGCGAACGGGCCGACCCGGCGGTGTGGGAGGCGCTGCGGGCCTGGCGCTCGGCCGCGGCGCAGGCGTCGGGGGTGCCGGCCTTCGTGATCTTCCACGACGCCACCCTGGCGGCGGTGGCCGAGGCCCGGCCCACCACCAGGGCCGAGCTGCTGGCCCTGCCCGGGCTCGGGCCGGTGAAGGCCGAGCGCTACGGCGACACCATCCTGGCCGTGGTGGCCGAGTCGGGGCGGTAGCGCCGGCGGTGCGCTTCCCGGTCGAGTGAGGTGCGGTCGCGCTGGCTCCACGACGAGGCAGAACAGGGTTGACTTGCCGGCCCGGCGGCGCGAGAACAAGCACATGCGGACATTCATCTGGCCGGCAGAAGACGGGTGGCCCTATCCCGACTCCGGCCCGGAGGTGTCCGACCCGCAGGCCGAGGTGGACGAGGACCTGCTGTCGATGCTGGCCGGCTCCAAGCACCTGCTCGACGGGCTCGACCCGGTGGAGCGGCGGGTGATCACCGACCACTACGGCCTCTCGGGCCATCCGGCCTGCTCCATGAAGCAGCTCCACAACCAGATGGGGCTGTCCCGCACCGAGCTGCGCAACGCCCTCGGGTCGGGCCTGGCCAAGCTGCGCACGCAGCTGGCCTGAGTTGCCCTCTCCTCCGCCCGACCACCGGCGATTGTCATCGGGGGACGACCGGCGTATCCTCCCCCCTACCGTGCCGTACTGGATGTCCATCGAAGTGATCGACGGCGCGTTCGCCGCCTCCCGCTGGGCCGATGCCCATGGCGACAGCCTGGTCGAGTCCGCCCTGTCCACCGGCGCCGTCGACTGGTCGTGGCACCGCCACTCCTGGGGCGTCGTGTTCGAGGTTGCGTTCCCCGACGAGGCCGCCTGGGACCGCTTCCGCGCCCTCCACGGTGTGCAGGCCGCCCTCGACGCCGTGCCCGACCCGAACTTCGGCCTCGTCATCTCCCGGGGCAGGGGCGGCAGCGCCGGCACCCGCGACCCCCGCCGCCCCTCGCTGCTCAGCGGCTCGGGCGCGGCCGCCCTCCCGCTGCCCCTCGTGGAGCAGCTCGACGAGGACATCTGGCGGTCCCTCGCCGGCGACATCGAGCGCCGGCGCCTCGCCGTCCAGCGCTAGCCCCGGCACCCTCAGGCGTCCACCTCCCAGTAGTGGGCCACCTGCTGGCCCACTTCTGGGACCTGGACAGCCGCGAACGGCGTCAGTCGGCCAGGTCCACCAGCAGGGGGGCATGGTCCGACGGCAGCTTGCCCTTGCGGGCGTTGCGGTCGACCAGGGTCCAGACGACCCGCTCGGCCAGCGGCTTGGACACCAGCACCAGGTCGATGCGCATGCCCCGGTGGTTGTGGAAGTCGCCGGCCCGGTAGTCCCAATAGGTGTAGAGCCGGTCCTCCTGGCGCACCAGCCGGAACGCGTCCTGCAGGCCCCAGTCCACCAGCGAGGCGACGGCCCGGCGCTCGGGCTCGGTGACGTGGGTGGCGCCCACGAACACGGCCGGGTCCCACACGTCGCGGTCCTCGGGGGCCACGTTGAAGTCCCCGCACACCGCCACCGGCCGATCGGGGTCGGTGGTGGCTTCGAGGTGGTGGCGCAGCCGCTCCAGCCACGACAGCTTGTAGGCGTAGTGGTCGCTGCCCACGCTGCGGCCGTTCGGCACGTAGACGCTCGACACCTGCACGCCGCCGCAGGTGGCGGTGACGAGGCGGGTGTCGGGGTCGGCCTCGAGGCCCTCGCTGAAGCCGTCGACCACGTCGTCGATGCCGACCCGGCTGAGGATGGCGACCCCGTTCCACCGGCCGCTGCCGTGATGGGCGCTCTGGTAGCCGAGGGCCTCGAAGGCCAGGGCCGGGAAGGCGGCGTCGGCCAGCTTGGTCTCCTGCATGCACACGACGTCCGGGCGGGCGTAGTCGAGCCACTCCTCGACACGGGGAAGGCGGACCTTCAGCGAGTTCACGTTCCAGGTGGCGATCCGCATCCGCGCCCCACCCTACGGTGCCGGGCCGTACCCTCGGTCGGGATGGAGAGCCCCGGGCCGCGGTGAACCCGTCGGGGCGGGCGTGGGTGGTGGCGGGGCTGCCGCTGGCGGCGGTGCTGGCCGTCGACCCTTCGGGGCTGTCGCCCTTCGGCCCGCTCAAGTGGGCCCTGGTGGCCACCCTGTGCCTGGCCGCGGTGGCGGTGCTGCCCGGGCGGGGCCGGCGCCTGGCCCTGGCCCGCGCATCGGTGGTCCCATGGGCCGTCCTCCTCGGGATCGTGGCCGTGGCCGCCGCCACCGGTGTCGACCCGCTCTACGCCTGGATCGGCACCCCCGAGCGCCGGTTCGGCGCGCTCACCTGGCTCCTGTGCGCCCTGGCCTTCGTGGCCGGCCAGCAGCTCGACGAGGACGACTCCCGCTTCGTGGCCGGGGCGGCGGTGGCCGTGTGTGCCGTCACCGGCGTGTGGGTGGCGGCCGAGGAGCTGGGGTGGGACGCCGTCGGGCTGGCCGGCGCCGGCGCCCGGCCGGTGGGGCCGCTCGGGTCGTCGGCCTACCTCGGGGCGGCGGCGGCGCTGCTCACGCCGGCGTGCGTCGGGATCGCCGTCGACCCCCGCTGGCGCCGGCCCGCCCGCCGGGCCGCCACCGTGGCCGCGGCGGGGGGCGCCGTCGCCCTCGTGCTGTCCGGGGCCCGGGCCGCGTGGGTGGGCACGGCGGTGGCGGCCGGCGTGGTCGTCGTCGTGCGCCGCTCGGCCCTGCGTCGCCACCGCCGGCTGGCGGCCGGGCTGGCGGGGGCGGCGCTGGCGGTGGTGGGGCTCGGGCTGCTGACGGGCGCCGCCGGCCGCATGGCCGACGCCGCCACCGACGCCGGCGGCGGGCCGCGGGACCGGCTCGACGATTGGCGGGTGGCCGTCCGCGCGGTGGCCGACGACCCGGTCACGGGCGCGGGCCCCGAGGGCTACCGCATCGCCTTCGCCCGGGCCGTCGACGACGACTACGAGCAGGACCACGGCCGGGAACCGCTGCCCGACCGGGCCCACAGCTCGGTGCTGGACGTGGCCGCCACCCTCGGCCTGCCGGGACTGGCCGCCCTGGTGGTGGTGCTGGCCGGCGCCGGGCGCTTCGTGCGCCGCGCCCTGCGCACCGGCCCGGGCTGGGTGGCGGGCGTCGCGGCCGGGCTGGTGGCGTACGCCGTCCAGTCCCTGTTCCTGTTCCCGGTGGCCGAGCTGGACCCGGTGGCGTGGCTGCTGGCCGGGCTGGTGGTGTCGCGCTCGATCCGGCCCGAGGAGCGCCTGACGCTGCGGCCGGCGCGGGCCGCGCCGGCGCTGGCCGGCGCCCTTGCCGGGGTCGCGCTGGTGGCGGGCGTGCTCGACGTGGCCGCCGACCGCTCCGCCCGCGCCACGCTGGCGGCCGTCGCCCGGGACCAGCCGGTCCGCGACCCGGCGGCCGCGGCCCGCCTGCGTCCCGACGCCCTGCGCTACCGGCTGGTGGCGGCCCGGGCCGAGGAGGCCAGCGCCGAGCCGGGCGCCGAGCGCCGGGCCCTGGCCCAGCTGGCGCGGGCCCTCGACCTGTCACCGCGCGACCCGGTGGCCGGCGCCGAGCGGGCCCGGCTGCTGCTGAACCGGGCCCGCCGGACGGAGTCGCCGGCCCACGTGGACAAGGCCCGGTCCGCCCTGGAGGCGCTGGTCCGGAGGGACCCCCGCAACGCCCAGACCCTCCTCCGCCTCGGCCTGGCCCGCCAGCTCGACCGCGACGGGCGGGGCGCCGAGCGGGCCTGGCTGGCGGCCGAGCGCCTGGCGCCCCGCAGCCCGGCCGCCTCCACCTACCTGGCCCTCGCCTACGCCCGGGCCGGCCGGTGGGACGAGGCCCGGGCCGCGGCCCGCCGGGCCCTGGCGCGCGACCCGTCCGACCAGCGGGCCCGGGCCGTGATGGACGAGGCCGATGGAACCTGACCCCGGGCTCGGCGATGCTTCTGCGGCGGGACTGAGCGCCATGCGCTCGATTCCGGCGCAGAAGGTGCGTGCCGGCCCCGGTCCGGGACTACAGGCGCTTGGTGGCGGCTCTCGTGCGGGCGGCCTTCTTCGCCGCCTTGACCGGCTCCTCGCCGGCGGCCGGACCTACGGCCGCCTTCGGGGCCGCGACCTTGCGAGGTGCCGCCTTGGCGGCAGCGGAGGCAGGGGCGGCGCCGGCGGCCGTGGACCCGGCGGATGCCGGGGCGCCGGCAACGGTCGTGGACCCGGCGGCGGAGGCCGGGGTGGCGCCGGCAGCCTTCCTGGCCGGCCGCGTGCGGGGCGCCGGCGCCGATGCGGGTCCGCTGGAAGGCTCGGATGGGGCGGCCTTGGCGGCGCGGCCCCTGCGGGCGGCCGGGGCTGGCGCCGCCGCGGTGGCGGGCGCCGGCTCGGCCGGGGTGGCCTTTGCGGCGCGGCCCCTGCGGGTGGCCGGGGCTGGCGCCGGCTGGGTGGCGGCCTCGGCCGGGGCGGACTTGGTGGCGCGGCCCCGCCGGGGGGCGGGCGCCGGCTGGGTGGCGGCCTCGGCCGGGGTGGCCTTTGCGGCGCGGCCCCTGCGGGTGGCGGCCGGAGCGGGCTCCGGCTCGGTGGCAGGCTGGGGGGTGGTGGCCTTCGCGGCGCGGCCCCTGCCTGGGGCCGAGGGGGGCGGCGGGCCGGCGCCGGTCGGCTCGGGCGCGGCGGGCTGGAGTGGGGCGGACTTGGCGGCGCGGCCTCTGCGGGGGGCGGGCGCCGGCGCCGGCTCAGGGGCCGGCGACGGTGCCGGGGCGGGGGCGGCCGGCTGCGCGGCGGTGGGGCCCCGTCGGCCCCGAGCGGGCGCCGGCTCGGCGGCGACCTGGACGGGCTCAGCGGGAGCGGCGGCCGTCCTGGCCGGGCGCCTGCGGGCGGGGGCGGCCGGCGCCGGGCCGGGCTCCACCGCCGGGCCGGGCTCCACCGCCGGGCCGGGGGCCGGCGCCGGGCCGGGGGCCGGCGCGGCCGCCTTGCGGGCCGCAGCCCGCTTGCGGGCGGTGGGGGCCTCGTCCGGCTCCGCCGGCTCGGGCCCGGGGGCCAGCGGGGAGGGGGCGGCACCGGGCTCGGTGCTGGCCTGGCCGGCGCGGGGCCTGGCCGGGCGCTTGCGGGGGCCGGCCGGCGCCGCCGTACCGGCCATCTCGCCGGCAGGCGGTAGCGCGCCGGCAGGCGGTAGCGCGCCGGCGGGCGGTACCGCGCCGTCCGCACGCGGAGCCTCGGCCGGAGCCGGGCGGCCGCGGCCCCGGCGCGCCGGCGCTGCTGCAATGGCGTCCTCGGCGGGGGCGGCCGCCGCCTTCGCCGCCTTCTTGGCCCGCCGCGACTTCCTCACGTCGGCAGCCGGCGCAGCCACGGCACCGCCACCGCCGGCGCCGGCGCCGGCCGCCACCAGCTCGGCCTCCGGCTCCGCCATCCCGGGCGCGCCGTCCCCGCCACCTCGACCACCGCGGCCTCGGCCCCGACGGCCGGACCTGGTGCCGGCGGCGGCCCCCTCCTTGATCTCCTCCTCCACCGTCTCCGCCAGCGGCGCGCCGGACACGTGGGCGAAGTCGGGAAGGGCCAGCTCGATGCCCCGCCGGGGCGGGTCGAGGGCCTGGAGGGAGAAGGCGCGGACCTCGCCCCGCTTCAGGACCTCCTTGGCGGCCCGGGGCGGGGGGTCCCCGAGCCCGCTCAACGGGATGTAGCAGCGCACGTCGTCGACCATGGCGAAGGCGCCGTGGGAGGAGAAC
>JBQTJJ010000087.1:0-29839 GCA_052387235.1 Actinomycetota bacterium | reverse complement strand
CTTCGCCTTCGAAGTGCTCATCCGGGGAGCGCCCGCTGCAGCTCGGCCCGCAGGCCCGGCGTGAGCATGGCCCCCGCCCGCCGCACGAACAGCGCCATCTCGTAGCCCACCAGCCCGATGTCGCACTGGGCCGATGCCACCACGGCGAAGCAGCTGCCGTCGCTGATGGACGTGACGAGCAGGAACGCCTGCTCCATCTCGACGATGATCTCGTTGACCTTCCCGCCGCCCAAGGGGCCCACCGCTCCGTAGGCCAGGCCCACCAGGCCCGACGCCACGGCGGCAAACCGGTCGGCTCCGGCCCGGTCCAACCCGGGCGAGAGGGCGAGGAGGAGGCCGTCGGACGACACGACCACCGCCTCCTGGATCCCCGGGACCTTCTGGCAGAAGGTGGAGACCATCCAGTCGAGGTTGCGCTGTCCGCTGCTGTCGGTCATGACCGCTCCTGGTGCGTGTCGGGTGTCTGGTCGTCGGCGCCGTCCTCGCGTCCCCGCTTGACGCCGGAGCGGTAGCTCGAGAGCAGGCTCCGGACCTCGTCGGGAAGTCGTTCGGCCACCGACGACTGGCCACTGGGTGATGGAGCTGCGGGTGCGGCCGGACGTGAGGCCAGGCCGGTGTCGGGGGGGAGGGATGCCTTGGGCACCCGTCGCACGAGGCCGTTGGCGGTGGCCCGTTCCAGGTGCCGCTTGAACTCGTCCTCGGCCGGGGTGCGGCCGCTGCCGGTGCCTCGCTGGGGGAGGCCGGCGGGGGCTGGCCGGTCGGCAGAGGCGGCGAAGCGCGCCGGGCGCTGGACCGGGACCGGGCGGGGTGGCGTGGCCGGCGCCTGCGGGGCGGCCGGCGGCGGTGGTGGGGTGGCGGCGGCGGCTGGTGTGGCGGCGGCGGCCGGTGTGGCGGCGGCGGCGGGGGTGGCGGCGGCGGCCGGTGTGGCGGCGGCGGCCGGTGTGGCGGCGGCGGCCGGGGTGGCGGCGGCGGCCGGGGTGGCGGCGGCGGCCGGTGTGGCGGCGGCGGCCGGGGTGGCGGCGGCGGCCGGGGTGACCGGGTGGGAGAACGGCGGTGGCGGGGCTTGGGCCGGGGCGGGCCGGGCGGGCCGGTCCAGGGACGGGATGGAGAGCCCGGACGGGATGCGCCGGGGCGGGGCCGGGTCGGCGGCCGGTTCCGGAGCCGGGGAACGGCGGGGCGGAGGCATCGGTGCGGACCAGGTGTCGAAGGCCGGACTGGGGTGCGCTGCCTGCCGGGGTGGCAGGCCGGCGGAGGTGTCGGGGTCCGGGCCGGCGCCGGGCCGGGGTGCACCCGGGGCTGGGTCGTCGGCTGCGGCGTGACCGGCTGCGGGGTGACCGGCTGCGGGGTGACCGGCTGCGGGGTGACCGGCTGCGGGGTGACCGGCTGCGGCGTGACCGGCTGCGGCGTGACCGGCTGTGCCGTCATCCCCGTCCCCGGCCTCCGCGTCGCCGGCCTCCGCGGCGTCGCCGGCGTCGGGCTCGGTGACCCGGAGCTGGACCTCGGCCGGCTCTGCGCCGTCTCGCCCGGGCTCGGGCTCGGGCTCGCCGCCTGCCAGCTCGGGGCCGGCGTCGGGCCAGGCGGGCTCGTCGTCGACGACCGATGCACGGCCCGCCAGCTCGTCGCGACGGGCCCGGGCGGCGTGGGCGCCACTCCTGTGGTCCCCGTCCTCCGCGTCCGGTGCCGGCCCGCCCCCGTCGAGGAAGGTGGACCGGGAGGGTCCGGTGCCGAACGACCTCGGGTCGGCCGCGGGGGGGCGGGGATCCGGCAGCTGGATGATCCGCGCGCGCTCCCGGTCGTCCTCGTACCAGCCGGTGGGCGGAGCGGGCGTCGGGGCCGCGCCCGGCGCCGGCCGGGGACCCCGGCGCCGCTGCGAGCTGATGCGTGCCCGCTTCTCCTGGCGGGCCAGGGCGAACGGCAGGGCACGGGCCGGCCCGGGTGCACCCTCGAGCTGGGCCTCGGCGTCGCCGGCGACCATCAGCGACGGTGGCAGGAGGACGGTGGCCGTGATCCCGCCAGTGTCGGCCGCGGCCAGGTGGACCGAGATCCCGAGCCGCTTGGCCAGCCTGCCGGCCACCACCAGGCCCAGCGACCGGGCGACGGTGGCGCCGGCCAGCGGAGGCCCGGTGAGGATGTGGTTGGCCTCGGCCAGCGCGTCCTCGACCATGCCGATGCCGCTGTCACGGACGGATATCTGGTAACCGCCCAGGCGGGCCTCGCCGCTGACCTCGACCCGCGTGTCGGGCGGCGACCAGCGGGTGGCGTTGTCGAGCAGCTCGGAGAGGAGGTGGGCGGCGTCGGCGGCGACGTTGCCGACCATCATGGCGTCGTCGTGCAGCACCAGGTCGATGCGGCCCAGGTCCTCCACCTCGGCGATGCCGGCCCGGATGACGTCGGTCATGGCCAGGGGCCGTTCCCAGCTTCGACCCGAGGCGGCGCCGGCCATGGTGAGGAGGCTCTCCGCGTTGCGGCGCACACGCGTCGCCAGCTGGTCCAGCCTGAACAGGTTCTCGAGCGCGTCAGGGTCCTGCTCGGAGGCCTCGAGGCCGTCCAGGAACTCGATCTGGTGGTCCACCAGCGACTGCATGCGGCGGGCCAGGTTCACGAACACCTCGAAGGTGCCCTTGTCGGCCACGCCCTTGTTGAGCAGGGCGGCCTGCTGGACGGCGAGCTTCGCCGCCGATCCCTGGAAGGAGTCGAAGGCCTGGGCGGCGCGGCCCAGCTCGTCGTCCGAGTCCAGCCCGACCGGCGTGAGGGCCACATTCTCGTCGCGGCCGGAGGGGCGGCGGAGGGCGTCGACCAGGTGCTGCAACCGGGCGCCTCGTTCGGCCGCCTCACCGATCCTGGTGAGCGGCCCGGTGATGGAGCCGGCCACGGCCGCGGCCAGGCCCAGAGTTACCAGCGAGGCTACGGCCGCCAGTCCGGCGGCCGGGCCGAAGCCGGCGGCCGGCGACTGCTGGAGGGCCACCAGGATGGCCATGGCCGCCGCGGGGACCAGCGCGACCAGCAGGAGCCGGGAGCGGATCTTCATCTTGGAAAGCACGTACAGCCCTCCACAGCCGGGCCATGGACGGGTTCGGTTGTCGCCCGGCAAGCTTCCTTCGGCGCGTGCGGCTCCGAGGGTTAGCCCCAAACCTGCGCCCGGCCCCGGCGGTGCGCGGGGTTACCCTGCCTCCGTGCGCAGTTTCGACGAGCCCCTGGCCCGTCCCGAGGAGCTGCTGCGTGGTCCCGAGGGCCTGGCGGGGGTGCAGGTCCTGGCCGAGCCCCGCCCGCCTCCGCCGGGTCCCACCCCGGTGCAGCTCCGCCCGGGGCCGGCATGACGGGCGCGGGGCCGACCGGGCCCGGTCCAGAGTTGTTCGACGAGCTGGCCAGGCGCATCGAGCGCCACCCGCCCGACCGGTTCCCGGTCCAGCACGCCACGGCCCAGTTCCACCTGGGCACGGCGCTGGCGGCGGCGGGACGGCTGGACGAGGCCGACGCCGCCCTGGCGGTGGCGTGCCGGCTGTTCCGGCCCGACCAGCTCCCGGTGGAGCACGCCAAGGCCGCCAACGCCCGGGGCGCGGTGCAGCGCATGGCCGGCCAGTTGCCCGAGGCGGCGGCGTCGTTCGGCCGGGCCGCCGACCTGTTCGCCCAGGGCGGCCTCGACCTGGAGGAGGGCGCGGCCCGGTTCAACCTGGGCCTGGTGGAGCGCGAGCGCGACGGCGCCGGCGCGGTGGAGGCCTTCGAGCAGGCGCGCCTGCTGCTCGACCCCGAGCGCGTCCCCGGCCAGGCCGCAGCCGCAGCACGCGAGCTGGGCAGCGCTCTGGTGTCGGCGGGGCGCCACGACGAGGCGGTGGCCGTGCTCGAGCCGGCGGTGGAGCTGGCGGCGAGGGCCGCCGACCGGCCCGGCACGGGCGGGACCGCCAACGTGCTGGGCCTGGCCCATCTCGGCGCCGGGCGCCCGGCCGAGGCGGTGGCGGCGTTCGAGCGGGCCCTGGGCGCCCATCCCCGCAGCGTCCGTCCCGACGGCTACGCCATGGCCAAGTCCAACCTGGCCCTGGCCCTGGAGGCGGCAGGCCAGCCGGCCCGGGCCGGCCTCGCCGCCGTGCAGGCCCTGGGCACGCCCGGCGCGCCCGAAGCGGTGCGGGCCCAGGCCGCCGGCATCCTCCTCCGCACCGGCGCGGGGACGGGCGCTGTGTGGGGCGTGCTGGACGACAGCGAGCTGGAGCGGTGGCCGGCGGTGGTGCGGGAGGAGCTGGTGCGCTGGGCCGACGCCGCACCCGCGGAGCGCTCGGCCGAGGCGGCGGCCTGGGTGGAGGGCCAGCTGGCCCGGCCGGTGCAGGCCGAGGAGCTGGCCTCCGCCTACCTTGCCGGCCTGCTCGAGGTGCCGCCCGACGCCTTCGGCCTGCTCGTGAGAGCGACCGTGGACGCCGTGGCCGGCCTCGGTCCGGACGACCAGCAGCGGTTCGCCTCGCCCTGCGCCCGCGCCATGGCCCGGTTCCCGGTCCCCCAGCTCCTGCGCCTCAAGGACAGCTTCGCCGCCGCCGGTGCCGAGCGGGGTGTCGCCGCCACCTGGTGAACCTCCGGCGGGACCAGGGCCCGGCATCGGGAGCCCCGTCCCGCGAGTGCAGCCCGCTCAGTGGACCGTGCCGGCGACGGCCCGGTCCAGCCCCTCCAGCAGGGCCCACAGCAGGGCCCAGTCGAGGGTGTCCAGGCCCTCGCCCGTCTCCCCGGCGTCGAGCTGGCGGCGGAGGCGGTCCCGGAGCACGTGGATGCGCCCCCACCGGCCCTCCTCGCACAGGACCTCCACCGCGTCCACCAGCGCCACCAGCGTGCGCACGGCCGGCGCCGGCCCGAGGCGGTCGAGGTCCTCACGGCAGCGGGTCCCGATGCGCCGGGCCAGGTCGAGCAGCGGGGCCCGGGCGACCTCGGCCCGCACCAGGTGGAGCGCATCCTCCAACCCGGCCCGGCCCTCGGGCGAGAGGTGCTCCGACAGCCCGGTGACGGCGGGCTCGACCTCGATGGCGACGGTATGGCGGGGAAGGACGCCGAGGCCGGCCGCCACCTCGACCACCAGGTCGACGGACACGTAGCCGGTCACGGCGTCGCCCACCGCCAGCTGGACCCGGGCCGGGGTCATGCCGGACAGGTCCGGGCGCCGGCGCTCCACCGTCCCGGCGGGCCGGCCCCGCACCACCCCACCCACGAGGACGAGGTGCGACGGCCGGAGCTCCTCCAGGCGCTGGGCCACCGCCACCGCCCCGTAGTGCAGGTCCTCCACCAGCACGTGGTCCCCGAGGTCCTCGGTGGCCAGGCGCTCCACCGCGGCCCGGCCGACGTCCAGGTCGCCCTGGAACAGCTCGCCCACGCCGCCGATGAGGACGGACACGGGCGAGCCGTCGGCCGGCTCAGTCGGCACCGCAGGAGCAGGTCGTCACCTCGCGCAGGACCTTCCCCTTCCCGGTGTCCAGGTGGGTCGTGCACGGCATGCAGGGATCGAAGCTGCGCACCGTCCGAAGCATGTCGATCGAGGTGAACCTGGAGGGGTCCGAGATGTCCTCGATGATCGGGGTGTTCATCACCGCCTCCTCGTAGGGACCGGGCTGGCCCCACGGGTCGCGTGGCGACGCGTTGATCGTGGACGGGGTGCAGATCTGGTAGTTCGTGATCCTGCCCTTGTCCATGACCATGTGGTGGGTGAGCCAGCCGCGCCCGGCGCCCCACCATCCCACGCTGCGGCGCTCGTCCCTGGGCATGTGGCGGTCGAGCTCGGTCGGGTCGAAGGCGGCCACCCGCCGCTCGCCGGTCCCGAAGAGGCGGTAGGCCTCCATCAGGTTGGCCAGTCCCACCAGCTGCGAGAACACGTAGTGGTACGCCCGTCCCCGGTTGCGCTCCAGCGCGTTCCACACCTCGGGCACGTACCACTCCACCTCGACCTCGGGGGTCATGCCCTTCGGGATGAGCATGCGCAGGCTGCGGCCCGTGGGCTCCAGGAAGTCGTTGGCGGGCTGCAGCCGGGCCATGGCGGTGGTGAACAGCCGGGCGTAGGCGCCGGCCTCCACCACGTTGCGGTCCCAGCGGGGCGTGCAGGCCCACGTGTACTTGTCCTTGAAGTCGCGGGCGCCCGGCTTGGGCAGGGTCTCCTTGTTCCACGGGTGGTACGGGCTGATCGGGTTCCCGTTGGGGTCGGTGGTCCAGCGGTCGCCCTTCCAGTGCTCGTAGTACGCGTGGGAGACGAACTCCTCCCATCCGATGTTGATGTCGGTGAGGCGGGTGGTGACGAGCTGGCCGTCGATGATCACGCCGGGCGTGGACCACCGCTTCCGGCCCCAGTCGTCACAGGTGGCGTAGCTCGCGTCGTAGGCGTACGGATCGTCCCAGTAGCCCGGGTCGATCAGGTTCATGGGACGGCTGCCGACGTCGCGGTAGCGGTCGTCGCAGTCGTAGAAGAACTCGGGGATGTCGTTCCACACGGCCAGCATCCGCTGGGCGTAGTCGAACACCTGGGACAGCAGCGAGTGGTACTCGTTTAGCGTCTGCATGCTGACCGTGGACGACACGCCGCCCGGCACCACCGTCTGGGGGTGCGGGTACTTGCCGGCCAGGATCACGAACATCTGGCGGGACAGGCGGGTGAACTCCAGCCCCTCCCGGTAGAGGGACCCGGTGAGGGGGTTGAGGGCGGTCATGAGGTCGGCCATGGTGCGGAAGCCGTGGTGGTCGACCCCGGGGCACAACCAGCGCTCGGCCCGGGGCCACAGCTCCGGGTTGACGGCCCGCACCACCGACTCGGAGTAGTCCGGCCCGGCCAGCAGGTAGAGGTGGAGCGGGTTGTCGTAGCCCATCTCGGCCGATTCCTGCATGTTGCGGATCACGGTGCCGAGGGGCGGCGGGGCCAGGCCCATGGCCATCTCGATGGCGTAGGCGGCAGCGTGGGAGTGCACGCCGCCGCACACGCCACAGGCTCGGGAGGACACGAAGATGGCGTCTCTCGGGTCACGCCCCTGCAGGATCACCTCGTAGCCGCGGAACAGCTTGGCCTGGACGTGGGCGTCGAGGTGCCGGCCCTCCATCAGATCGGCCGACACGTGCACGGCCAGGGCGCCGGCCACGCGCGTGACCGGGTCCATGTTCAGCTCCTTCACGTGCCCGTTGGCCGCCAGGAGCCGCTCGATCCGGGCCTCCCGGTCGGCGTCGGTCTGGGCGACCATGGGGCTCGCCGTGCGCAGGGAGAACGGCTCGGGCACGTCCTCGGTGAGGCGGGCCCTGCCCGAGGCGTCGATCTCGATCGGCAGGTTGTTGAAGCACATGGCTAGCTGCTCCTTCCCGCCGTCGCGGGCGCACCCTCGGGCCGTGGTCGCCGGTAGAACCGCCGGGGGGCGGGCTGGCGGGAGTCGCGCGACAGGCTGGTGTCGGCCCAGCCGGCGTGGATGTCGCCGAGCCCGCCCAGCCGGGCCTCCCTGTAGCGGCGCTGGGGGTCGGTGACGCCCCGGCGCAGGCGGGCCGGGGAGCTCGACGCCACCTCGGACGGCGGGCGGGCGTAGAAGGGCGCGAACTGGTCGGGGAAGCCGGGCATGGTGCAGCCGATGCAGGCCCCGCCGACGCTCATGCAGCCGCCGGCGTTGTTGATGGCGCCCCGGGAGCCGATGTTGCACTGGACGACGGGACCCCAGCACCCGATCTCCACCAGGCACTCCTTGTCGCCGAACTCGGTCGCGAAGGTCCCCTCCTCGAAGTACGCGCCCCGCCCGCACTGGCGGTGCACGGTCTCGCCGTACAGCCACGCCGGCCGGCCCAGGTCGTCGAACTCGGGAAGGGGGCCGAAGCCCTGGAGGAAGTAGAGGAGGGCGGCTGCCGTCTCGGTGAAGTTGTCGCCGACGGGCGCGCAGCCGGGGATGTTCACGACGGGAAGCCCGGCGGCGCTGCGGTACCCGTTGCCCAGGAAGTCGATGACGCCCATGGCGCCGAGGGGGTTGCCGACGGCGGCCGGGATCCCGCCCCACGTGGCGCAGGTGCCGACGGCGATGGTGGCGGCGGCGTGGGGAGCGAGGCGCGCCACCCACTCGGACGCGGTGACGTCGCGCAGCTCGCCCTGGCGCCCCCACGGCTCCTCACCCTGCCCGCACCAGTAGCCGCCCCGGGCCACGGCCGCTGTCTCGTCGCAGAGCGATCCCTCGACCACGAGGACGAAGGGCGAGCCGAGCCGGCCCTGCACCGCCTGCTCCATGGGCAGGAGGAACGCGGGCCCGGACTCGAGGTTCACGACCGGGTGGTGGAGTATGACGCGGGGCAGCCCGGGATGGGCACCCATCAGGAGGCTCTCCAGGCTGGGCGACCGGGCGCCGGTCACCGACACGGTGCAGCCGTCGCAGCTGGCGCCGGCGAACCAGAAGACGTGCACCTTCTCCAGCGGGCCGAGCCGGCTGTTGGGACCGGCGACGGCGTAGGGCTCCAGGTACTCCTCCATGGACACCCGCGCCGGCAGCCCGAGGTCGCCGACCTCGGCCTTTTCGTGGAACCTGGTGACGGGTCCGAGCTTGCGGAGCAGTCGGGCGGCCGGGGTGTCGGCTGCGATGTCGGGCACTGCGCCCACCTCCTGGATCGGGGTGCGGTCGGCCGGCGAGGGGCGCGCCGGCATCGTGTCTTCATCGGCGCCCGAGCGCGTGCGCAACAGCCCCCGGCCCCGCCGGGCCCCGATTCGGTCCGACCCTCACCGGGCAAACGGGACTTCTGTGGCGATCCCCGGCGGCGGTGCGCGGTGGTGGATCAGCAGGCCGGGTGCGACCTCAGGCCTGCGAGGCCCGGTCCCTCAGGCGCAGCACGTGTCCTCGAGCGACTCCGCCCGCCACGTGCGAGCCGCCTCCACGCCGGCCAGGCCGGCGATGCCGAGGCCGGCCGACGGATCGGCCCACCACCAGCCGAGCAGGGCATTGAGGCCGAGCCCGACCAGGAGGACGCCCGACAGCACCGCGCACAGGCGGGTCTGGGCCGCGTCGGCCACCACCGCCCGCGACCCGAGGGCCGGCGCCAGCCCGCGCTTGGCCCGGGCCAGCATCGGCATCACGACCAGCGACAGGGCGGCCACCACGATCCCGGGAATGCTGGCCTCGGGCTCCGCGCCGGTGAGCAGCTCGCGGAGCGACTCGACGACCACGTAGGCGGCCAGCAGCCCGAAGCCCACGGCGATGGCCCGGGTGGCCCGGCGGTCGTCCTCCTGCATGCAGCCGCCGCCCCGCTCCTGGCGCAGCCGCCAGGCCAGGATCACCGCCGCGGTGACCTCGATGCCGGAGTCGAGCCCGAACCCGATCAGGCTCACGGATCCGGCCACGGCCCCCGCCGCCACCGCCACCACGCCCTCGACCCCGTTCCATGCGATGGTGACCTTGTTCAGCAGCCGGGCCCGGCCCACTGCCGCCTGGCGGTCGGCGGGCGGGGGGGGGAGGGGGGCCGGGTGGCCGTGCTCGTCGGTACGAGAGGGGACCGGACCGGCCGGTCGAGCCCCGCCCGACCTCGTGAACATCGCTCGATTCTACCGCCGGGACGCGGTTCTCCGGACGGCGCCGTGGCCCGACGGGTACAGGGCGGCCAGGGCTGGCAGGATGGCGACGTGGCCCTCAGCGTGTGGATCGACCAGGACCTGTGCACCGGCGACGGGTTGTGCGTCGACCACTGCCCCGAGGTGTTCGTCCTCCTCGAGGACGGCATCGCCTACGTGGTCGACGGCGACGTCGTCCGCAACGACCCGGGGATGTCGGACGGGCTGGCCCACGTGCCGGCGGGACGCGAGCGCGACGTGGTGCACGCGGCCGAGGACTGCCCGGGAGAGTGCATCTTCATCGAGAGCTGAACCGTGACGCGAAACAGCCGCCCCGGCAACGAGGCGGCTGTTTCGTTCTTCGACTACACGGGTGAGGAGTGCAGCAGGAGATCAGACGACCTCTCGGTCGCGCACGATGACCTCGTCGCGGCCACTCCGTCCGTACGGGCTGAAGCTGCTCCAGAACAGCATTGAAGCCAACAGGCCGATGGCGCCGACGATCATCAGGATCACGCCGACCGTGTCGAGGTTCACACCCTCGGTCGTCACGTCGATGGCGAAAGCCAGGATGGCTCCGACTGCCAGGAGAAAGACGCTCACACCGATACCCATGCAACTCACCTCCTCTGCGGTCTCACCGCCCCGGGTCTTCCCGAGTAGGTGAGTTGTTGCCCAGCCACAGCCGCTGACAAACGTGCGGCGGAGCGGGCGACGAGGCGCGGCGGCCTAACGGGAGACGGCGAGATACGGCAGCGGGTCCACGGGAACCCCCTGCACCCGCACCTCGAAGTGCAGGTGGGGCCCGGTGGAGAACCCGGTGGAACCGACCGCCCCGATCACCTGTCCGGCCTTCACCGACGAGCCCGCGATCACGAACATCTCGCTCTGGTGGGCGTACAGGGTGGCCAGCCCGTTTCCGTGGTTGACGATGGTGGCGTTGCCGTACCCGCCCCGCACGGCGGCCGACACCACGGTGCCGCCGGCCGCGGCCCGGATGGGCGTGCCCTGGACGGCCGCGAAGTCCACGCCGTCGTGCATGCGCACCGTGGCGAAGATCGGGTGCAGGCGGGACCCGAACATCGAAGTGACGGGCGACCCGGGGAGGGGGGAGCTGAGGGCTCCGGGGCGGGCGGCGGCGGGGGCGCCTTCCAGGCCCGTCCTCAGGCCCTGCAGCAGGGCGCTCACCGTGGTCGACTCGGCCCGCAGGGCGCCGATCTCGGACTCGAACTCGGCCTTGCGCCGGCGCACCTCCTCCAGCAGCCGGGCCTGCTCGGCCTCGTCGGCCGCCAGCTGGCTGCGCACCGCGACCTGCTCGGCCCGCAGTCCCTCCAGGTCGGACAGCCGGTTCACCACCAGGTCGCGCTGGCGCTTGGCCACGTCCTTCTGCACCTCGACATCGGCCCGGAGCGCGTCGGTGGCGTCGCGCCGCTCGGTGTAGTCGCGCACCGCATCGCGCTGCACCTCCACCACCGTCTGCAGGTAGCCCGCGGTGGCGGCGATGTCGCGCATGTCCCGGGCCTGCAGCAGCATCTCCGCCGCGCTGGACGACGGGTTGGCGATGTAGGCGGCGACGGCCCGGGCCCGCAGCTTTCGGTGCTCCCGGCCCAGTGCCTCGTTCGCCACGGCCAGCTGGGTCTGGGCCCGGACGAACTCCGACTGGACCACTTCGAGGGCGGCCTCGGCCTCCCGGGCCTCCTTCTCCACCGAGGCCACCTGGCGGTCGAGCCCGGCCACCCGGGCATCGAGGCCCTTGCGCCGCTCCTGCACGCGGTCGAGGCGGTCGAGCAGCGAGGTCTCCTGCTCCGAAGCCTCCGAGACCTCCTCGCGCAGGGTGCGCAGCTCGTTCTTGATCTCGGACTGGCGGGCCTCCTGCTGCTCCCGTGCCTTGCGGGCCAGGACCGACTCGGCCCCGGACGCGACCGTCGTCGAGGTCGCGAGGAGGCTGGCGATCAGCAGGACAGCGAGAAGCGTGCGCCGGAGCACCCCTGGAGGATCGGCGCCTCAGGGCCGACCTTGAGGGCGAATGGCCCGGTTGCGCCCGTTTCTAGACGTCGAGGAAGCGGCGGACGGCGAAGGCGGACCCGACAGCGCCGATCACCGCGCCGGCGAACAGCACGAACAGGCCGGTACCGATCACGTCGCTGGCCGGGGGCAGGAGCTGGTTGCCGAGCGTGTTCTCACCCACCGCGCCGGCCAGCAGGTTGCGAACCAGGGCCACCACCGCGAAGGCGGCGGTGGCACCCACCACGCCCTGGACCATCCCCTCCAGCATGAACGGGATGCGGATGAACCAGTTGGTGGCGCCCACCAGCTTCATCACGGCCACCTCGCGCCGGCGGGCGAAGATTGCCATCTGGATGGTGTTGAGGATGAGCAGCACGGCGGACAGCAGCAGCACGCCCGCCACCGACACGATCCCGATCTGCAGGGCGCGGGTGACCTTGAGGAGCGTGTCGACGACGTCGCGGGCGAACACGACCTCCTTCACGCCGGGCCGCTTGTCGAAGCGGTCGCCCACCACGTCGACGAACTCGGCCCGCTTGGGGACGACCCGGTAGGAAGGCGGCAGGTCCTTGGGCTCCACGCTCTCCACCAGGTCGGGGGAGTTGGCGAACATCTCCTTGAACTCCTCGAACGCCGCGTTCTGATCGACGAAGGTGAACTTCTTCACCTCGGGCATCTGCGACAGCTCGCGCTCCACCGCCTCGCTCTGCTCAGGCGTGGCGTCGGGGAGCATGAACACGGACAGCTCCACCCCGCCCCGCCACTGCAGGCTCGCCTTGGACACCCCCTGCTTGAGCAGGAGGGCGCCGCCCACCAGCGACAGGGACACCGCCACCGTGAGCACGGCGGCGGCCGTCATGAGCAGGTTGCGCCGCAGGTTGCCGGCCGTCTCCCGCACCACGTAGTCGAGGCTCAGGGCCATCGGTCAGCGATCCTCCTCATCCACCACGCCGGCCACCTGCCGCCGGCGCCGGCCGGCGCCGGCGGGAGGAGGCCGCGTCGCGGTCCCGGGCCGTGTCGCCCTGCGCCCTGCGCTCGTCGGCCGGCGGAGTGGCCTGGGTCCTCACGTCCCGTAGCCGTAGACGCCGCGGGCCTGGTCGCGCACCACGGTGCCGCGGTCCAGCTCGATCACGCGCCGGCGCATGGAGTCGACGATCCCCTGATCGTGGGTGGCCATCACCACCGTGGTGCCGGTGCGGTTGATCCGGTCCAGCAGGCGCATGATGCCCATGGTGGTGTTGGGGTCGAGGTTCCCGGTGGGCTCATCCGCCAGCAGGATGAGGGGACGGTTGACGAAGGCGCGGGCGATCGACACGCGCTGCTGCTCGCCACCGGACAGCTCGTTGGGCTTGTTCCCCATCTTCTTGGACAGGCCCACCAGGTCGAGGATCTGCGGCACCTGGGAGGACACCACGTGCCGGGGGCGGCCGATCACCTCCAGGGCGAAGGCGACGTTCTCGTACACCGACTTGTTGGGCAGGAGCTTGAAGTCCTGGAAGATGCAACCGATGTTGCGGCGCAGGTACGGGACCTTCCAGTGGCTGAGCTGGCCGATGTCCTTGCCCGCCACCCAGATGCGGCCGCGGTCGGGCTCCTCCTCCTTGGTGAGCAGGCGCAGGAAGGTGGACTTCCCCGACCCGGACGGGCCCACCAGGAAGGCGAACTCGCCCTTCTGGAGGTCGACCGAGCAGTCGCGCAGCGCGACAGTGCTGCCCTTGTACGCCTTGGTGACATTCTCGAGCTTGATCATGAGGGAGGCGGGCGGCGTCGCATGAAGCGGAAGGACGCTCCCGGGGGCAGGCTACCCCTGGACCCGGCGCCACCGGAGGTAGGCCTCCATGAACGCATCGATATCGCCGTCGAGGACGGCCTGCACGTTCCCTGTCTCGACCTCGGTGCGCTCGTCCTTGACCTTCTGGTACGGGGCCAGCACGTAGCCCCTGATGAAGCTGCCGGCCCGCGACACCGCGCTCTGCGGGCCGGAGAGGGCGTCGAGCTTGGCCCGGTGCTCCTCGCGCTGCCGCTCGGCCAGCTTGGCGGCCAGGATCTGCATGGCCTTGGCCTTGTTCTGGAACTGGCTGCGCTCGTTCTGGCAGGAGACCACGATGCCGCTGGGGAGGTGGGTGAGGCGCACGGCCGAGTCGGTGACGTTGACGTGCTGGCCGCCCGCCCCCGACGACCGGTAGGTGTCGACCTTCAGGTCCTTCTCGTCGATCTCCACCTCGTCGGAGACGTCCTCCAGGAACGGCGTCAGCTCCAGGGCGGCATAGGAGGTCTGGCGCCGGGCCTGGGCGTCGAAGGGCGAGATGCGGTAGAGGCGGTGCACGCCCCGCTCCCCCGCCAGCAGCCCGTAGGCGTAGCGGCCCCGGATGATGAACGTGGCCGAGAGGATGCCCGCCTCCTGGCCGGCGGTGACCTCGTCGACCTCCACCTCGAACCCCCGCCGCTCGGCCCAGCGCAGGTACATCCGCAGCATCATCTCGGCCCAGTCCTGGGCGTCGGTACCACCCTCGCCGGCGTGGATCTCGCACACGGCGTCGCCCTCGTCGTGCTCGCCGGTGAACAGCGAGCGCAGGTCGAGCTCGTCGAGCTTGCGGCCCAGCTCCTCGACCGCCGCCTTCAGCTCGGGCTCGACGCTGTCGTCGCCCTCCTGGATCGCCAGCTCGTAGAGCGTCTCGGCGTCCTCGTGGCGGGAGCGCAGGCCGTCCACCATCTTGACGTCGTCGGAGATGCGGCCGAACTCGGTGCTCACGGAGCGGGCCTGGTCGGGGTCGTCCCACAGGTCGGGGCGGGCCAGCACGACCTCCAGCTCGGCCAGGCGCTTGCGCTTCCCCTCCACGTCGAGGTAGCCCTCGGCGTCGGCCAGCCGCTGGCCGAGCGCGGCCAGGTCGTCGGTGAAGTCGCGCACGGGAGGGGGGCTACGTGCGCCCGTGGCAGAGCTTGAACTTCTTGCCGCTGCCGCACCAGCACGGCTGGTTGCGGCCCAGCTTGTCGTGCTCGCCCTTCACCACCGGCGCCTGGGGGACCTCGGCCTGGGCCTGGGGGGCAGGTGGCCGGCCGTCGCTCGGCGGCGCCGCGGCCGGAGCCGGAGCCGGCCCGGCGCTCAGGTCCTGCACGGGGTCCTCGGGAGCCACGTAGCTGGCCCGGTCGAGGTCGGGCTGGGCCGGGCGGTCCACCAGCACCTCGACGTGCATCACGTACTTGACGTAGTCGTCGTCGATGCCGGCCACCATCTGGCCGAACATGTCGAAGCCCTCGCGCTGCCAGGCCACCAGGGGGTCCTGCTGGCCCATGGCCCGCAGGTTGATGCCGTCCCGGAGGTAGTCCATCTCGGCCAGGTGCTCGCGCCACTTCTGGTCGATGATCTGGAGCATGACCGACCGCTCCAGCTCCCGCATGGTGTCGGCGCCGCCGGGCATCTCCTGCTCGCGCTTCTCGTAGTACCCCACCGCCTCGGTGCGCAGGGCCTGCTCGACCTCCTCGACCGTGGCGGCCGTGGCCAGGTCGTCCACCGTGAACTCGGTGGGGTAGTAGAGGCGGACCTCGGTGAGCAGGCCGTCGAGGTCCCACTCCTCGGTGTAGTCGGACGGGAGGTAGCCGCTGACCAGCCCGCCGATGGCGGCCTCGAGGATCTCGAAGGTGCGGGCCCTGAGGTCCTCGCCGTCGAGGATCTCCATGCGCCGGGAGTAGATCACCTTGCGCTGCTGGTTCATCACCTCGTCGTACTTGAGGACGTCCTTGCGGATCTCGGCGTTGCGCTGCTCCACCGTGTTCTGGGCCCGCTCGATGGCCTTGGTGACCATCTTGGCCTCGATGGGCACGTCGTCCGGCAGGGCCTTGCCCATCACCCAGCTCATGGCGCCGGTGGCGAAGAGGCGCATGAGCTCGTCCTCGAGGGAGAGGAAGAAGCGGCTCTCGCCCGGGTCGCCCTGGCGGCCGGCCCGGCCCCGCAGCTGGTTGTCGATGCGGCGGCTCTCGTGGCGCTCGCTGCCGAGCACGTAGAGCCCGCCCAGGGTGCGGATCTCGTCGCCCTCGGCCCTGGTCTCCTCCTCGAAGCCGGGGAGGAGCTTGGCGTACAGCTCCCTGCCCTCCTCCGTGTCGGGGTCGAGGCCCCGGGCCACGACCTCCTGGCGGCACAGGCCCTCGGGATTGCCGCCGAGCAGGATGTCGACCCCGCGGCCGGCCATGTTGGTGGCGACGGTGACCGCGCCCAGGCGCCCGGCCTGGGCCACGATCAGCGCCTCCCGGGTGTGCTGCTTGGCGTTCAGCACGCTGTGGACCACGCCCCGCTTGTCCAGCAGCCGGGACAGGACCTCCGACTTCTCCACCGAGGCGGTGCCGATGAGGATGGGCTGGCCCTTGTCGTTGCGCTCCACCACGTCGTCGACCACCGAGGCGAACTTGACCTCCTCGGTCTTGTAGATGAGGTCGCCCAGGTCCTGGCGCACCATGGGCCGGTGGGTGGGGATGGGCACGACCGGGAGGTTGTAGGTGTTGGCGAACTCGGAGGCCTCGGTCTCGGCCGTGCCCGTCATGCCCGAGAGCTTCTCGTAGAGCCGGAAGTAGTTCTGGAGGGTCACCGTGGCCCAGGTGTGGTTCTCCTCCTTGATCTTCACCCGCTCCTTGGCCTCGACGGCCTGGTGCAGGCCGTCGGACCAGCGCCGGCCGTCGAGGATGCGACCGGTGAACTCGTCGACGATCTTCACCTCGCCGTCCATGACGACGTAGTCCTTGTCCCGGCGGTAGAGCTCCTTGGCCTTGAGGGCGTTCTGCAGCTGGTGGACGTAGTTCACCGAGACGGCGTCGTACATGTTGTCGACGCCGAGCTGGCGCTCGACCTTCTCGATGCCCTCCTCGGTGGGGACGACGGTGCGCTTCTCCTCCTCCACCTCGTAGTCGGCGTCCCGGGTGAGGGCCCGCACGATGCCGGCGAACTGGTAGTAGAGGCGGGCCGACTCGGCCGCCGGGCCGCTGATGATGAGCGGCGTGCGGGCCTCGTCGATGAGGATCGAGTCGACCTCGTCGACGATGCCGTAGACATGGCCCCGCTGGACCATGGCCTCCCGGGAGCGGGCCATGTTGTCCCGGAGGTAGTCGAAGCCGAACTCGGTGTTGGTGCCGTAGGTGACGTCGCAGGCGTAGGCCTGGCGCTTGAGCTCCCAGTCGTCGATGTCGGGGATCACGAGCCCGACCGACACGCCCAGGAAGTTGTGGACCCGCCCCATCCACTCGGCGTCCCGCCGGGCCAGGTAGTCGTTCACCGTGACCACGTGCATGCCCCGGCTGGTGAGGCCGTTGAGGTACACGGGGAGGGTGGAGACCAGGGTCTTGCCCTCGCCCGTCTTCATCTCGGCGATCCAGCCGAAGTGCAGGGCGGCGCCGCCCATCAGCTGCACGTCGAAATGGCGCTGGCCGATCACTCGCCACGCCGCCTCCCGCACGGTGGCGAACGCCTCCACCAGCAGGTCGTTGAGGGTCTCGGCCACGGGCACGCCGTCGGCCGTGGCCTGGGCGATGCGCTCCCGGAACGCGACGGTGCGGTGGGCGAGGGCGTCGTCCGAGAGGGCCTTCACCTCGGGCTCGATGGCGTTGATCTCGGGGACGATGTCCTGCAGGGCGCGCACCTTCTTGCCCTCGCCGGCCCGAAGGATCTTGCTGAAGACGCTCATGGCCCAGCCATCCTACGACCGGAGGCGGGGCAGGGTGCCCGGCAGGCTTACGCCTCGCGGATGTCGAGCAGGCGCTCCTTGACGGCGTAGATCACGGCCTCCATCCGGTTGTGGAGGTGCAGCTTCTCCAGGATGTTGCGCACGTGGTTCTTCACCGTGTTCTCCGAGATGTAGAGCTCCTCGGCGATCTCCCGGTTGCTCATCCCCTTGGCCACCAGGCGCAGGACCTCGATCTCACGGTTGGTGAGGGCGGGGGCCGGGAACTGCTGGCGGTCCTCGGCGCGGCGCACCAGGGCGTTGAACTCGCTCAGGAGCTTGGACGCCATGGACGGCGAGATGAGGCTCTGGCCCTGCATCACGGCCCTGATGGCCTCGGCCACCTCCTCCACCGAGATCTCCTTCAGGAGGTAGCCGTTGGCTCCCGCCTTGATGGCCTCGTAGAGGTCCTCCTCCTCGTCGCTCACCGTGAGCATGAGGATCTTGGTGGACGGCAGGTCGGCCCTGATCTGGGCCGCGGCCTCGATGCCGTTGGCCTTGGGCATGCGCACGTCCATGAGCACGACGTCGGGCGCCAGCTCCCGGGCCTTCTCGATCGCCTCCAGGCCGTTCTCGGCCTCGGCGACCACCTCGACCCCGTCCTCGGTGCCCAGCACGACGAACAGGCCGCGCCGGAACAGGGCCTGGTCGTCCGCGATGAGCACGCGGATGACCTCTGCGGGCGCCACCCGATCGATGTCAGACACCCTCGTCGTCCTCCTCGGTGGGTCGCCCCACCTGCTGTCCGTGCTTCGGCGGCCGCCGGGTGGCGGAACCGACCTGCCTGCCCCTGTTCATCGGCAGCTACGCACCGTCGATGAGCCCGATATGCCCGTCCTTGCGTCGATAGACCACGGCGGCGGTGCCGGTGTCGGCATTGGTGAAGAGGAAGAAGTCGTGGCTGAGCAGCTCCATCTGGAGCGCCGCCTCCTCGGGGGTCATCGGCTTGATGGCGAACTGCTTGGTCCGGACGATCCTCGGATGGTCGTCCTCGGCGTCGGCCTCCAGGGCGTCGAAGGGCACCCCGTTGGCGGTGGCGGCGCCGTCGGGCGCGTGCCGGCGGGGATGGGAGCGGCCGTTCAGCTTGCCCTTGAGCTTCTCGATGCGGTGCTCGAGCTTGTCGACGACCCGGTCGACGGCGGCGAAGGTGTCGGTGGCGGTGGCCCGGGCCCGCACCACGTGGCCGTGCCCGTGCATCGTGACCTCGCACACCTCCTTCTCGGCGATGCGGGGGTTGCGCTCCTCGAGGAAGCGCACCTCGGCCCGCTCCATGCCCTCGAGGAAGCGGACCAGGCGGGTGAGCTTGTCGTCGACGGTGGCCCGGAGGGAGTCCGACACCTCGACGTTGCGGCCCTGGATCGTGATCTCCACGGAACTCCTCTCGGCTCGACGGGTGACCGGGATGGTGTGGGCCGTGCGCGGCTGACCTGGTCTTTGACCCCACACTCGCCTGCCGAGAGGGTGACACGCACAGCGGTGGCGGCCGGATGGCCCCGCACCGGCTGGGAACGCGCGCTTCGCCTCTTCTCCGCCGTGCACCGCCGATCGGCGCACGAGCGGGCAGGGCTTACCTCTAAACCGCACCATGCTCAGCAACGAAGGGTTGCCTTACGTGGGTCGCTTTGCCTGCGGCTGGCATCGACTTTCAACCACAGACCCGCACACGGCCCATGCGGTCAGTGTACGCCGTCCGGTTCGTCCCCCTGGGACCACCACCTCTTTCCCGCCGTCACCGCCGGCGGGCCGCGGCCACCGCGCCCACATGGAGGGCGCCGGCGGCGCGCAGGGATCCGGCCGCTGCAGCCAGGGTGGCGCCGGTGGTGACGACGTCGTCCACCAGCAGGACGCCGGCGGGCGACCGGCCGGTGCGGATGGCCAGGCGGGGGCCGCGGAGGCGGGCGGCGCGGCCGGCGCCGGTCTGGGGCGGGCCCGGGAGCCGGCGCAGGAGGGCGCGGCACGGCAGGCCCAGCCGGCGGGCCACCGCCTCCGCCAGCAACCGGCCCTGGTCGAACCCGCGCGCCCGCCGGCGGGCGCCGGTGGTGGGGACCCACGTGACGACGTCGACCGCGCTGGCGCCGGCGCCGGTGGCCAGGGCCGCCATGCCCGCGGCCAGCCATGGCAGGGCCGAGCGGGCGTTGCGGTACTTGAGGCGGGCCACCACCTCGCGCCCCACCCCCTCGTAGGCGAGCAGCACCGCGCACCAGTCCACGCCGGGCGGCGGCGGCAGCGCCGGCGCCGGCCGCACCCGCGCCCGGCACGCCGTGCACGGCGCGGGGCCGAGGGCCCCGCACGCAGGGCACGCGGTGGGCAGGAGCACGGGGTCCAGCCTGCCGGGTGGGTGTGACACGCGGGTGGGCGGCCGGCGCCGGCGTCAGGGGCGGGTGCCCCCGGCCGCGGCCACGAGGGCGGCCAGCGCAGCCGAGTAGGGAGCCTCGGCCACGCCCTCCTCGGTGACGATGGCGCCCACCAGGGCGGCCGGCGTGACGTCGAAGGCGGCGTTGTCCACCTCCACGCCGGCCGGAGTGAGCCGGCGTCCCGCCAGCTCGCTCACCTCGCCCCCCTCCCGGTGCTCGATGGGGATGCCGGCGCCGGTGGGGCAGGCCAGGTCGATGGTGGAGGTGGGCGCGGCCACGAGGAACGGCACGCCGTGGTGGCGGGCCAGCACGGCCAGCGGATAGGTGCCCACCTTGTTGGCCACGTCGCCGTTGGCCGCCACCCGGTCGGCGCCCACCACCACGCAGTCGACCGCCCCGGCGGCCATGAGGGACCCGGCCCGCGCGTCGGGGATGACGGTGACGGGGATCCCGAGCCGCTGCAGCTCCCATGCCGTGAGGCGAGCGCCCTGGAGCAGCGGGCGGGTCTCGTCGACCCACACGTGGCGCACCGAGGCGGACCGGATGACGCCGAGGGCGGTGCCGAAGCCGGCGCAGGCCAGGGCGCCGGCGTTGCAGTGGGTGAGGACCTGCCCGCCGGCGGGGACGAGGGCGGCGCCGTGGGCCCCGAGGCGGCGGTTGCGCGCCACGTCCTCGGACGCCATGGCGACGGCCTCCGCCACCGGGTCGGCCGCGGCCCGGGCCCGGGCCACCCCCCAGGCCAGGTTCACGGCCGTGGGCCGGGTGCCCACCAGGCGGGCCGCGGCCTCGTCCAGGTCCTGGCCCGCGACCGCCGCCAGGGCCACCCCCATTGCGCCGGCCACGCCCAGCGCCGGCGCGCCCCGCACCGACAGGGTGCGGATGGCAGTGCACAGCTCGGCCACGGTGGCCGCCTCGAGGAACACCAGCTCGCCCGGCAGCCGGCGCTGGTCGATGAGGCGCACCCGGTCGCCCAGCCACTCGATGGTGGGCGGGATCGGATCGCCGGTCACCGGTCCACCATCCCATCCCGATGGTGGACCGGCGAGTGCCGGATGGACCGGCCTCCCGGGCCGGTCACCGGTCCACCATCCCATCCCGATGGTGGACCGGCGAGTGCCGGATGGACCGGCCTCCCGGGCCGGTCACCGGTCCACCATCCCATCAACGGTCACGACAGCGCGTCGCAGGTGGCCCGCACGCCGGCCTCCAGCCCGCCCGGGTGGCGGTGGGCGGCCGAGCCCACCAGCACCATCAGGCCCGACCCCCCGGCCGCGTCGACCTGGGCCCGGGCGTTGTCCGGCCCGAGCCCACCGCCCAGCACCGCCACCGGCGCCGGCACGCCGTCCACCGGGCTGCGCACCGCGTCGAGCTGGGCCCGCACCTCGGCGTCCGACTCGAAGAGCTTGCCGCCGAAGGCGCCGACGATCACGTGGTCGGCGCCGGCCAGGCGCGTGAGCAGCGCCAGCACGGACCCGGCCACCCCGAAGCGCTCGTTGCGGGCCCACGGGCCCGAGCCCACCCGGTGGGCGAAGACGGGCACGCCCAGGCCGGCCTCCCGGAGGGCCCGCACCGCGTCGAGGCCCAGGGTGAACGCGTTCACCAGCACGCCGGTGGCGCCCAGGTCGACGACCCGCCGGGCCCTCGCCACCAGCCCCTCCACCGGGCCGGTGACGTTGGCGCAGTAGACGACCGACGGGTCGACGACCGAGGCCACGGCCGCCACCCGCTCCTCCAGCCGGCACCAGGCCGGGTCGCCCAGCTTCTCGTCGTCCTTCACCAGGCGGGCCCCGCCGGCCGCCGCCGCCGCCACCACCTCGGCCACCGCCGCCGGCCCGAGCCCGAGGGAGGGCTTCACGATGGCTCCCACCTTCACGTCGGCCGCGGCCGGGAACGCGGGCCCCGGCAGGAGGCCGGCCGGCACCTCCAGGTCCACCAGCCGGCAGCGGGTGAGCGACCTGGCCTCCATCGCCTCGCCGGCCACCAGGGCCGACAGGAGCATGGGCAGGCTCCCGCCCAGCGCCTCCTCGGAGAGCTCGACCACGGCCCTCCCGTCACGCTCGTCGACCACCCTGGCCCGCACGAACTCGGGCCCGCCGGCCATGCCCACCGACGCCTCCACCGCCAGCGCCTCGGCCGACCCGTGGGGCTCCAGCTCGTAGGTGGCCCGTAGCACCGTCGCCCACGCCCGGTCCCGAGTAAATAGCACGCCAAAATGGCGTGCTATTTACTCGAAAGTGGGCTTTACGTGCCCACCGTCCAGCTGGAGAGGTACTCCTGCTGCTCGGGGGTGAGGCGGTCGAGGGTGACGCCCATGCTCTCGAGCTTGAGGCGGGCGATCTCGCTGTCGATCTCGCGGGGGACGTCGTAGACCCGCTTCTCCAGGCCGGCGGCGTGCTGGACGACCCACTCCGCCACCAGGGCCTGGTTGGCGAAGCTCATGTCCATCACGGCGGCCGGGTGGCCCTCGGCCGCGCCCAGGTTCACCAGCCGGCCCTCGGCCACGACCAGGATGCGCCGGTCGCCCACCAGGAACTCCTCCACCGAGGCCCGCACCGGCCGGCGGGAGGTGCCGGCGAGGTCGGCCAGGGCCACCAGGTCGATCTCGATGTCGAAGTGGCCGGAGTTGGCGAGGATGGCGCCGTCGCGCATGGCCGCGAAGTGCTCCCGGCGCAGCACGTCGCGGTTGCCGGTGACGGTGATGAAGATGTCGCCCTCGGGGGCGGCCTCCTCCATGGTGACGACCCGGAAGCCGTCCATCACGGCCTCGAGGGCGCGCAGCGGGTCGATCTCGGTGACGTACACCTGGGCACCCATGCCGCTGGCCCGGCTGGCCACCCCCTTGCCGCAGTAGCCGTAGCCGGCGACCACGACGCGCTTGCCGGCCAGCAGGACGTTTGTGGCCCGGATGATGCCGTCCAGGGTGGACTGGCCGGTGCCGTAGCGGTTGTCGAACATGTGCTTGGTGTCGGCGTCGTTCACGGCCACGATGGGGAACCGCAGCGCGCCGTCGGCCTCCATGGCCCGCAGCCGGATGACGCCGGTGGTGGTCTCCTCGGTGCCGGCCACCACCTCGGCCACCTGGTCGGGACGCATCTGGTGCAGCCGGGAGACCAGGTCGCAGCCGTCGTCCATGGTGAGCTGCGGGTGGGCGTCGAGCACGGCGTCGATGTGGCGGAAGTAGGTCTCGTGGTCCTCGCCCTTGATGGCGTGGACGGCCATGCCCTCGTCCCGGACCAGGGCGGCGGTGACGTCGTCCTGGGTGGACAGCGGGTTCGAGGCGCACACGTGGACCGACGCGCCGCCCGCCTTCAGCGTGCGCAGGAGGCTGGCCGTCTCGGTGGTGACGTGGAGGCAGGCCGCCACCGTGATGCCGTCGAGGGGCCGCTCCTTGGCGAAGCGCTCCCGGATCGACGCCAGCACCGGCATGTGGGTCTCGGCCCAGTCGATGCGCTGGCGGCCGAGATCGGCCAGGCCGGGGTCGGCGATGTCGTGGGTGGGTGCCATGGGTCGGTTCAGCCCTCCTGGAGGCGCAGCTTGAGCTCTTCGATGATCGGGACGGGGCCGGGGTCGATGCCCTCGTTGTCGGCCATGTGGAGCGAGACGACGTCGCCCACCAGCACCAGGTCGAGGAGCTGGGCCAGGTCGCCGTCGCCCTCGGCCTCGACCACCTCGATGCCGGCCACGACCTCGCGGACCAGGTCGTCGCACAGCTCGAAGCGCCGGCTCACCTGGGGGTGCTCGCTGTCGTGGCGGAGCTGCACCAGGGTCACGAGCTGGCGGGTGACGTCGCCGTGCTGGCCCCAGCCCTGCAGCTCGTTGTGGCACAGCTCGGGGTGGACCGACCAGAAGGCGGGCGCCTTGGCGTTCTCGTTCACCTGAGTCTTCCAGCGCTGGGCCGCGGCGTTGCCGAGGGCCCCCGAGGAGTGGATGAGCGGGATGGTGCGGCCGACGCGGCGGGCCACCTCGGCCGCCGGCCCGGCGCCGGCCAGCAGCTGGTCCCGACGGCGCTTGAGCTGCTCGACGGCGAGGTCGATCCACTGGGCCGCGCCGGGGAACAGCCCGATCTGCTCGAGGACGACGAGGGGCGGGACGGCCATGGCGCCGATGGCCGTGCGGGGCTGCGGCAGGTCGCCCGGCACCGGCACCACCGGCGAGCCCCACGACGACGCCAGCTTGGCCAGCTGGCCGCCACTCGTCACCGCCACCACGCGGGCCCCCTGCACGGCGGCCTCGCCCGCCGCCTCCACCGTCTCCTCGGTGTTGCCGGAGAACGAGATGGCGAACACGAGCGATCCCTCGCCCACGAAGGCGGGCAGGGTGTACGACTTCACCACGACCACCGGCACCGACATGAAGGGGCCGGCCGTGGCCAGCAGGATGTCGCCGGCCAGGCCGCTGCCGCCCATGCCCAGGACGACGACGTTCTCCACCTCGGTCCGCAGGGGCAGGCCGTCGAGGCCCTCGGCTTCGACCGCGGCCCGCTCCACCTGCTCGGGGAGGCCGGCGGTGGCGTCCCAGATCCCCTGGGTGTCGAGCCGCTCGCTCACGGGGTGTCTTCGAAGGTGGGGGCGATGCCCTCGGCCTCGGCCCTGGCCAGGAGCCGGGCGTGCTCGTCGTCGGCCACCGTCTCGGCCTCGTCGATGAGCATGATCGGGATGTCGTCCCGGATGGCGTAGCGGCGCCGCAGGCGGGGGTTGTAGAGGCACTGCTCGTCCTCGAAGTAGAGCAGCGGGCCCTTGTCCTCGGGGCAGGCGAGGATCTCCAGCAGCTGGGGGTCGAGGGCCATGCTCAGGCCCGCCCGGACTGGCGGATCAGCGCGAGGACCTCGTCGACGTGGGCGTCGCACTGCTCGCGCGTGGCGGCCTCCAGGTTGAGGCGCAGCAGCGGCTCGGTGTTCGAGGGCCGCAGGTTGAACCACCAGTCGCCGTGGTCGACGGTGAGGCCGTCGGTGCGGTCGATGGAGGCGCCGGCGTGGAGCTGGGCCACCTGCTCCATCACCGCGGCCGGGTCGCCGTCCACCTTGGAGTTGATCTCGCCCGACATGGCGTAGCGCTCGAAGGGCCGGCGGGTCTCCGACAGCGGCCGCCCGGTGCGGCCCAGCAGCTCCAGCACCACCACCGCCGCGATGAGGCCGGAGTCGGCCCGGTAGTTGTCCCGGAAGTAGTAGTGGCCGGAGTGCTCGCCGCCGAACACGGCGTCGGTGTCGGCCATCACGGCCTTGATGAACGAGTGGCCCACCCTGGTCCGCACCGGCGTGCCGCCGTGCTCCCGGATGACCTCGGGCACGGCCTTGGAGCAGATGAGGTTGTGGATGACGGTGGCGCCCGGGTACTTCTCCAGCATGGCCTTGGCCACCATGGCGGTGGTGGTGGACCCCGACACCGGCTCCGCCTTCTCGTCCACCAGGAAGACCCGGTCGGCGTCGCCGTCGAAGGCCAGGCCGACGTCGGCGCCGGTGTCGAGCACGCGGGCCTGCAGGTCCTTCAGGTTCTCGGGCTGGATGGGATCGGGCGGGTGGTTGGGGAACGACCCGTCGAGCTCGGGGTAGAGCAGCTCCAGCTCGTAGGGTAGGCCCTCGAACACCCGGGGCGCCACCAGCCCACCCATCCCGTTGCCGGTGTCGGCCACGACCTTGAGGGGCCGGAGGGCGCCGATGTCGACGAAGGACCGCACGTGCTCGGCGTACTCCCCCATCAGGTCCAGCCGCGTCGCGCGGCCGGGGGTGCGCCCCGAGGCCGGCGCCGGCACCTCCACCAGCTCCTTGATGCGGGCCAGCCCGGTGTCCTGGCCCACGGGCCGGGCCCCGGCCAGGCACAGCTTCACCCCGTTGTACTGCGACGGGTTGTGGGAGGCGGTGAACATGGCGCCGGGCGAGTCCAGCCGGCCGGCGGCGAAGTACAGCAGGTCGGTGGACGCCAGCCCCAGGTGCACCACGTCGGTGCCCTGCGACGTGACCCCGTCGGCGAAGGCCTGGGACAGCTCCTCGCCCGATCCCCGCATGTCGCGGGCCACCAGGATGGAGGGCGCCTCGGTGAAGGAGGCGAAGGCGGCGCCGATGCGCCGGCACACCTCGGCATCGAGCTCGTCGGGCACGATGCCGCGCACGTCGTAGGCCTTGAAGATCGCATCCAGTGAGGACATCGGGGCGTGAGCCTAGTGGGAGCGACCCCGCCGCCGCCCCTCTTGCGGTAAGAGTTGAACGGTGCCTTCCCCCACCCCGCCCCCGGCATGATCTCGGTCGTCATGCCGGCGTTCAACGAGGCCGGCTTCCTCGAGCAGGCCGTCCGGGACGTGGCCGCCGGGCTGGCGGGCCGGGGCGGTGGGGCCGAGGTGGTGGTGGTGGAGAACGGGTCGACGGACGGCACCGCCGCCCTGGCCCGGCGGCTGGCCGACGACGTGCCGGGCGTGCGGGCCATCTCCCTTCCGGTGCCCGACTACGGCGCCGCGCTGCGGGCCGGGTTCCTCGCGGCCCGGGGTGACGTGGTGGCCAACTTCGACGTCGACTACTACGACCTCGGGTTCCTGGACACCGTGCTCGGCCTCCTCACCGCGCCGGGCGGCCCCGACCTGGTGGTGGGGAGCAAGCGGGCCGCCGGCGCCGACGACCAGCGCACGTGGGTCCGCCGGTCCATCACCTCAGCGTTCGCCCTCGTGCTCCGGCGCGGGTTCGGCCTCAAGGTCTCGGACACCCACGGCATGAAGGCCATGCGGCGCCTGGCCCTCCTCCCCCTCGTCGAGCAGTGCCGGTTCGGTACCGACCTGTTCGACACCGAGCTGGTCCTGCGGGCCGAGCGGGCCGGCCTGGCCGTCACCGAGGTCCCCGTCGCGGTGCGCGAGTCGCGCCCGTCGCGGACGTCCATCGTCCGGCGCGGGGTCCGTTCCGTGCAGGGGCTGGTCCGGCTCCGCCTGGCCCTGCGCGGCCCACAGCGCTGACGCCGGCCAGGGCTGCGTCGCCGCCTCGGGCTCCTCCGGCGCTTTCGGCTTCAGCCTGGCCAGCACGACCAGGGCGACGATCCCGAGACCGGTGAGGGCCCAGCCGGCGACGTCCACGGGCGTGGTGCCGTAGCGCAGCTCCACCTGGCGGCTCGTGGGCACCACCACCATGAGGTTGGGCGTGACGCGCCACGGCCCGTCGGCCCCGGAGGCCTCCCAGTTGGGGAAGTACGACGTCTTCACCAGCACCGGCGTGCCGGGGCGGTCGACGTCGAAGGCGATGCGGGCGTCGCCGGCGCGGATGCGGGAGACGGTGACGGGGCGGAGGGGCTTCTTGGGCAGTGGCCCGTCCGGCGAGGCCACGCGGCGCCACTGCTGGGGCCCGTCGCCTCCGATGAGCACGTCGTGGCGGGCGCCGTCCATGAACCACGGCGCCGACCCGGCCAGCCACTCCTTCTCCCCACCGGCCATGGCCGGCGCCACCACCGGCTCGTGCTCGAGCGGCACCACCAGCCCCGACCCGGCCACCTCGTAGATCTCCCAGCTGCGCTGGCCGGGCCCGGTGGAGTAGTTCACGGGGAACGACCCGGTGGAGCCCACCAGGCGCAGGTCCGGGTGCTGGGCCGCCGCCCCCTTGGCCTCGTCGGTGAAGGCCATGTAGTAGCGGGCCCCGAGCAGCTGGAGGTGGCGGACGCCGGCGGCCAGGTCGAAGTCGCGGTACGGGAGCCCCCGCTGGGGCCGGGACGCCTTCCGGGACAGCTCGGCGGCCGAGAGGAAGTGGTAGGGGGTGGTGGCCGACGACTCGAAGTAGAGGCCCTCCATGGAGCCGATGCACCCGTCGGTCCAGTACGGCAGGAGCATCAGGGCCAGCGGCGTCCCCAGCTGGTCCAGCTCGGGCTCGTACTCCCAGTGGGCCCGGCCGCAGCCGACGGTCTCGCCGATCCCCTCCATGGTCTCGATCACGGCCTCGTGCTCGGGCCAGGCCGCCTTGCGCTCGTAGCCGTTGTAGTTCCACTTGGCCCAGTCGGGTATGTAGCTGCGGTCGGGGGTGGTCGTCCTCGGGATGACCGACAGGACCTGCTTGACCGGGAAGCGCTCCAGCACCGGGAGGTGAAGGGGGATGCCGACGAAGACGAGCGTCACGATCAGGACCGCCACCGAGGCCACGGCAGGGGCGGCCCGCGCCACGGGCTCCCGGCGCTCGGCCGCGGCCAGCCGCATCGCAGCCACCGCCACCGCGGCCAGCACCAGGACGAGCTGGAAGGGGACCCGATCCAGCACCGGGAGGTCGCGCCAGATCCCCACGATGAGGAGGGTCGTTACCAGCACGACCCCGAAGGTGGCGACGGGGACGGCCCGGGCCACGCCTTCGCGCCGGTCGGCAGCGGCCAGGTGCATCACGGCCCACGCCACTGACGCCAGCGCCAGACCGGCCAGGAGGTAGAGGCACAGGTACCAGAACGGGAGGATCCGGGGGTTCCAGATCTTGCCCTGGGGGACGTAGCGGAACCCGAGGGCCGACACCACCGCCATCACGGTGAGGAAGGCGCCGACGCGGCACCGCCGGACGGCCGACGCCACCACGCCGACCGCGGCCAGGCCGAGGAGCCAGCGCAGGTCGCTGTCGGTGGTGAGCCCGAGGTTCTCGCGGTACTGGGTGATCTTCTCGTAGCCCATGTCGTTCGTGTAGGGGAGGCGCCACAGGAACGGCAGGGCCCATACCGCCGCCACCAGGCCGGCCACCGCGCCCACGACGACGGTGTGGCCGAGGCGGCGCACCGACGGCTGCAGCAGGGTGAGGACCACCGCTCCCACCACGGCGAAGAAGGTGGGCACCACGTGCGACATCAGGCCCAGCGCCAGGAGACCGGCGGCCAGGGCCCGGTGCCGGCCGGTGCGCAGGCCCCGGGCCAGCACGCCCAGGAAGACCAGGGCGACCGAGAGGCTGATCGAGTAGGAGAACTCGCCGGCCAGCGTGGAGGCGATGTTGCCGCCGTAGATCGAGAAGCTGCGGTCGAACAGGAACGGCACCGTGGCCACGGCCAGGCAGGCCGGACCGGGCTCGCGCAGCCGGGCCAGCCGGCCGAAGGCCCACGCCGCCACTGGCAGGCTCACCAGCCCGGACACGCTGACCAGCTTGAACGCCACCTCGTAGGGGGCGATGGCGTCGCCGAGGACGATCAGCAGGCTCGGTACCGGGAAGTAGAAGGCCGGGAAGGCGAAGCCGGCGTACCAGTCGGGCGCCCAGCCGGTGAGGCGGCCCTGGGGCAGCAGGTGGTCCCGCATGAACGCCGGCCCCCACACGTGGGCGCCCATGTCGCCCCCGTTGGGCGTGGTGGACGCGAACAGCAGGCCCGGCTGGAGCTGCACGAACACGAACAGGGCGGCGCCCCCGACGGCGACCAGGGTCGCGAAGGAGCCGAGGGAAGGCCGGCGCATCGGCCCATGTTGCCCGAACTCCCGCCCGATCGGTGACCGCCCCGGCCCGGCCGGCCGGGCCCGAACCGGCGAGATCTAGCGCCGGGCCAGCTCGAGCACGCCGTGGAGGTGGAGGGCCTCGCCCTCGCTGGCCCACCACCGGCTGTCGCACCCCGAGCAGTTGCGCATCGTGACCGGTCGGTCCCCGATGGTCAACGCGATCTCGGTCAGGCTGGACCTCTTGCACTTCGGGCAGCTCATTGCGCCCCTCCCTCGTCGGCAAACCCGTGCCGCCGTGATGATCGGCGCTCGCGGCGCCGACCTTTAGGACCAGCTCGTCAGCCCACCCTGTCCACGAGGAGCCAGACGACAGTGGTGGCGTTGAACGCCACGTGCGCCACCACGGCCGGGCCGAGCCGTCCGGCCCGGTGGGCGAGGATCCCCAGCACCACGCCGAAGGCGACCAGCCCCAGCAGCTGCAGGGGCTGGAAGTGGGTGAGTCCGAACACCACCGCCGACAGGCCCACCGCCAACGCCGGGCCGAAGCGGCGCGCGGCCGAGCGCTGCAGCAGGCCCCGGAAGAACAGCTCCTCCACGACCGGGGCGCCCACGATGATGCACAGGGCGAGCAGGGCCAGGCCCGGCCCGCTGGCCCGGTCCAGGACGTCGCGCGCCTCCTCGGACACGTCGAAGTCGAACCCGAGCAGGTCGAGGGGCAGGTACAGCAGCGGGACCATCACCAGCTGGGAGAGCACGCCGACCATGACCCCGGGGCCGATGTCGCGGCCCTCGACGACGAACCCGAAGTCGGCCCGGAGGTCCCCCGTGCCCTTCCAGCGGGACGTCACCAGCACGGCCCCGGCCAGGCCGGTCCACTGGCCCACCAGGCTCACCAGGGTGAGGCCGAGGGT
>JBQTJJ010000086.1:0-36696 GCA_052387235.1 Actinomycetota bacterium | reverse complement strand
CCCGCCACGTCCAACCCACATGCGCAAGATCCTCGCCCTCGTCCCCGGTGTGGGCATCGCCCTCGCCGCCGCCTTCCTCACCGCCGGACCGGCCGCCGCCTGCGGGGGCCTGGTCGCTCCCAACGGCACGGTGCGCCTCCTGCGCACCAGCACCCTGGCCGCCTACACGAACGGGGTGGAGCACTACGTCACCTCGTTCCAGTTCGCCGGCGGCGGGGCCGAGGTCGGCTCCATCGTGCCGCTGCCCGGGATCCCCACCAAGGTCGAGCGGGGCGGGGACTGGACCCTGCAGCGCCTGGCCCGGGAGACCCAGCCCCAGCTGCTCCGGGCCACCGCCGACGAAAGCCTCGCGGCCGCCGCCCCCGCGCCGGCCCAGGTCATCCTCGAGACCCGCATCGACGCCCTCGACATCACCGTGCTGAAGGGCGGCGGCACGTCGGTGGGCGACTGGGCCCGCGAGCACGGCTTCGCCCTCACCCCCGATGCCCCCGCCGTCCTCGACTTCTACGCCGAGCGCAGCCCCATCTTCATGGCCGCCCGCTTCGACGCCACCGCGGCCCGGGAGCAGGGCCAGGGCATCGGCGACGGCACGCCCATCCACCTCACCATCCCCACCGATCGGCCCTGGGTCCCCATCAAGATCCTGGCCCTTGGCCGGGAGTCGGAGGAGCCGGTGGAGGCCGACGTCTACCTCCTCACCGACCAGCGCCCCACTCTCCTCGCCGGCGCCGGCCTGTTCACCGAGCGCAGCGAGCAGGCCTCGCCGTCGCTGATGAGCGACCTGCGCTCCGACAAGGGCATGGAGTGGATGCCGGAGGACATGTGGCTGACCTACGTCAGGGTCGACGGCCCGGCCCGCGACCTCGACCACGACCTGGCCATCCATCCCACCGGCGGCATCCCGAACCGGTTCGACTTCGACCGGGTGGTCCGGGAGTCGACGTCCCCCGACCCGGCGGTCGGTGCAAGGACCGGCGCACCCGCCTCCGACCGCCCGGTCTGGCCGGCGCTGGCCGCCGCCGGCGCGGTGCTGGCCGGCGTGGCCGTGGTGGCCAAGCGCCTCTCGTGACCCGCACCTGGAAGCTGGCGGGGGCGGCGGCCGCGGCCGCCGCCTTGGCCGTTCCCGCCGCCGTCGCCGCCGCCGGCGGCGACGGCACCGGCAGCGACGGCCCCACCCGGGACGCCGTCACCGTCACCCTCACCGCCCGCCACAGCCGCTTCAGCCCGTCCACCACCGAGGTGCCCCCGGGGGCGACCGTGACCTTCGTGGTCCGCAACCTCGACCCCATCGACCACGAGCTCATCGTGGGCGGGCCCGAGGTCCACCGCCGCCACGAGGCGGGGACGGAGCGACACCACCACGGCGACGTCCCGGGCGAGATCAGCGTGCCGGCCGGGGCGACCGTCTCCACCACGTGGACGGCGCCGGCGTCGGGCCGGGTCGCCTACTCGTGCCACCTGCCCGGCCACCTGGCCTACGGCATGACGGGGACGCTGCTGGTCACGACCAGAAGCTGAGGTCGTCCCACAGGTCGGCCCAGAACCCGGGCGCCTCCTCCAGCGCGGCCCGGGGGCGGGGGCGGGGCGCCGGCGGCGCCGGCAGGATGGCGAAGGCCTCCTCGCCCGGCCGGACCAGGTTGTACTGCTCCCGGGCCAGGCGCTCGATCTCGTCGTCGGTGTTGAGCCGGTCCACCCTCGCCGCCAGCGACGCGTTCTGGGCCGTGAGCACGGCCACCCGCCGCTCCGTGGCCTCCAGGTCGCGGCGCTGGCCCAGCCAGGTGCGGGTGGGGAAGACCGCCACGAACAGGATGCCGATGGCCACCACCGACACCACCACGGCCCAGCCCTGGCGCCTCACCCGTCCTCGACCTGTTCCCTCGTCGAGCGCCGCCCGGCCAGGGCCCCCGGCCCCCAGTACGCCGCGCCCTCGCCCAGGTCGTCCTCGATGCGCAGCAGCTGGTTGTACTTGGCCACCCGGTCGGACCGGGCCGGCGCCCCCGTCTTGATCTGGCCGCAGTTGGTGGCCACGGCCAGGTCGGCGATGGTGACGTCCTCGGTCTCGCCCGAGCGGTGGGACATGACGCACGTGTAGCCGAAGCGGGTGGCCAGGCCCACGGCCTCCAGGGCCTCCGTGAGGGTGCCGATCTGGTTGACCTTCACCAGGATCGAGTTGGCCACGCCGGCGCGGATGCCCCGCTCCAGCCGCTCGACGTTGGTCACGAACAGGTCGTCGCCCACCAGCTGCACCCGGTCGCCCAGGGCCTTGGTGAGCGCGGCCCATCCCTCCCAGTCGTCCTCGGCCATGCCGTCCTCGATGGACACGATCGGGTAGCGGTCGCACAGGTCCACCCAGAAGCCCACCATGTCGTCGGCCGACAGCTGGCGCCCCTCGCCCGCCAGGTCGTACACGCCGTCGCGGTACAGCTCGGTGGTGGCGGGGTCGAGGGCGATGGCGACCTCGCGGCCCGGCAGCCGCCCTGCCCGCTCGATGGCCTCCATGAGCAGGCGGATGGCGTCCTCGTTGCGGGCCAGGTCGGGGGCGAAACCGCCCTCGTCGCCCACCGCCGACGACAGGTTGCGCTCGACCAGCACGGTCCGCAGGGCGTGGTACACCTCGGTGCCCCAGCGCAGGCCCTCCCGGTACGAGGCCGCGCCCACCGGCACCACCATGAACTCCTGCAGGTCGATGGTGTTGTCGGCGTGGGCCCCGCCGTTCACCACGTTCATCATGGGGACGGGGAGGACGTGGGCGTTGGCCCCGCCCACGTAGCGGTACAGCGGCAGCGCCAGCTCGTCGGCCGCCGCCTTGGCCGCGGCCAGGGACACGCCGAGGATGGCGTTGGCGCCCAGCCTGCTCTTGTTGGGGGTGCCGTCCAGCTCGATCAGGGCCCGGTCGACACCCCGCTGGTCGAGCGCCTCCATGCCCTCCACCGCGTCGCTGATCTCACCGTTCACGCTGCCGACGGCCCGGGACACGCCCCTGCCGCCGTAGCGGTCGGCGCCGTCGCGCAGCTCGCACGCCTCGAAGCTGCCGGTGGACGCCCCCGACGGCACCGCGGCCCGGCCCTTGGCGCCCGACTCCAGGTGCACCTCGGCCTCCACCGTCGGGTTGCCCCGGGAGTCGAGGATCTCCCTGCCCACCACCTGCTCGATCGCGCTCATCCGGCCCTGGGACTCCTGTGATTGATGTTGAAGAAGTTAGCGGAGTGACACCACCGGTCAAGCACACACGCCCCGGGGGGCGGGTCGGCCGGCGGCCGCGGGCGCGCCGCCGAGGGCGGCCCGGACCCGCAGCTTCGCGCAGCCGGCCTCCCCTGTATCGTCCCCGGAGGCGGCCGGGAGACGGCTCGGGCGAGTCCGGGGGTGCGCCATGACGAGGGAGGAGTCGCTCGATCGGGGCCGGGAGGCCTTCGAGCGCGAGGCCTGGGCCGGCGCCTACGCCCACCTGTCCGCCGCCGACCGCGAGGCGCGCCTCGGGCTCGACGACGTGGAGAAGCTGGCCACGGCCGCCTACCTGACCGGGGAGGAGGCGGACTGCACCGAGCAGCTGGCCCGGGCCCACCGGCTGGCGCTGGAGGCGGGGGAGCCGGCCCGGGCGGCGCGGGCCGCCTTCTGGCTCGCGTTCTGGCTGCTGTACCGGGGCGACCTGGCCCAGGGCGGCGCCTGGCTGGGCCGGGCCGGGCGGGTGCTGGAGGAGGCGGCGCTCGACTGCGTGGAGCGGGGGTACCTCCTGGTGCCGGCCGGCATCGGCGCCTTCGAGGAGGGGGACATGGCGGCGGCCGGGGTCGCGTTCACCCAGGCCCTCGAGATCGGCGGGCGCTTCGGCGACCCCGACCTGCTGGCGCTGGCCGCTCTCGGCCAGGGGTCGACCCTCATCTGGCTGGGCCGCACGGCGGAGGGGGTCGCCCTGCTCGACGAGGCCATGGTCTCGGTCACGGCCGGCGAGGTCTCCCCGGTGGCGGCCGGCGTCGTCTACTGCGGCGTCATCGAGGCGTGCTGGGACCTGTTCGACGTGCGGCGGGCCGGCGAGTGGACGGCCGCCCTCAGCCGCTGGTGCGACTCCATGCCCGAGCTGCTCCCCTACCGGGGCCCGTGCCTGGTGCACCGGTCGGAGATCCTGCAGCTGCGGGGCCAGTGGGGCGCCGCCCAGGACGAGGCTCGGCGGGCCTGCGAGCTGCTCGACGGCCTCCCCGGGCTGGGCGCGGCCCTCTACCAGGAGGCCGAGGTCCACCGCCTCCAGGGCCGCTTCGCCGAGGCCGAGGCCGCCTACCGGCGGGCCAGCGACCACGGGCGCGCGCCCCACCCGGGGCTGGCCCGGCTCCGCCTGGCCCAGGGCCGGGTGGACGCGGCCGTGGTGGCCATCCACCGGGTGGTGGAGGAGGCCACCGACCGGGTCACCCGGGCCAGGATCCTGGGGCCCTTCGTCGACATCTGCCTGGCCGGCAATGACACGGCCGGGGCCCGCAGGGGCGCCGACGAGCTGCTCCGGATCGCGGCCGAGACGGGCATGCCCTACCTCGACGCCGTGGCCGCCTACGCCGACGGCGCCGTGCACCTGGCCGAGGGCTCGGCCCGCGCCGCCTGCACCGCCCTCAACCGGTCCCTCGAGCGGTGGCGGGCGCTCGACGCGCCCTACGAGGTGGCCCGGGCCCGCCTCCTCCTCGGCCTGGCCTGCCGGGACCTGGGCGACGAGGACACCGGCCACCTGGAACGGGACGCGGCCCGCCAGCTGTTCCGGCAGCTGGGCGCCGGCCCCGACCTCGACCACGCCGAGCGCCTCTGGAGCGGGGGCGGGGGCCGGCCCGCCGGCGGCCTCACCGCCCGGGAGGTGGAGGTGCTGGCCCTGGTGGCCACGGGCCGCACTAACAAGGCCATCGCCAACGACCTGGTGATCAGCGAGAAGACGGTCGCCCGCCACCTCTCCAACATCTTCACCAAGCTCGGGGTGGGCTCTCGCGCCGCGGCCACCGCCTACGCCTTCCAGCACGACCTGGTGTGATGGGCAGGATCACCCATCCCGGCCGGCCCGGAAGATGGGTGGTTCTCCCGACGAAACCGGCGACGCCGGCCCGTACCTTCGGTCTCGAAGCCCGACAACGGAGGAGACGAGACCATGGGTGAGGCACGGCAGACCATCGACCGCATGACCAGGTGCATGGTGACCCGCGACATCGACGCGCTGGGCGCCGTCTACGCCGAGGACGCGGTCATCACCGCGCCCGACGCCGGCGAGATCAAGGGCCGGGAGGGCATCGTCCACTACCTCAAGGCATTCCTGGACGCCTTCCCCGACCTGCAGTGGGAGGCGACGGCGGAGCACGAGGCCGGCGACACCGCCGTGGACGAGGGCTACGTGGTCGGCACGAACACGGGTCCGATGCTCCTGCCCAACGGGGAGACCCTGCCGCCCACCGGCCAGCGCGTCCGGCTGCGGTCGGTGGACATCGCCACCGTGGCCGGCGGCCGGATCGTCCGCCACAACTTCTACTTCGACCAGATGGACGTCCTCACCCAGCTCGGCCTGGCGCCGCCGGCCTGAGCCGCCGCCGGCTGCGGCACCCGGGCGTGGGGTACCGTTCCCGACCAGGGCCGGCCGCCGGCCCTGGTGCCCTGGGGGTGCACCCACCAATGACCTGCACCGCGTCGGTACTGCACACGCCGGGACTGGACCACCAGCGGAACGGCACGCGGCCGTGAGCCACGGCTGGGCCCACTCCGTGCTCGAGAACATGGCCAAGGCCGTGCTGCAGTCGCTGTTCCCCACCCGGGCCCGCATCGTCGACGTGGCCTGCGGGTCGTGCGGCGAGCAGCTGGCCATGGTGACCGAGTCGGCCAACGGCCCGTGGCTCACGGTGTGGTCGCCCACCACGTCGGCCGGGCCGGGCGGCGAGACGCTGTGGGCCATGGCCACCGGGCCCATCCCCCAGGACGCCCCCGTGCCGGTGCACTGCTTCGAGCACGGCCACGGCGTCCTGGACACCGACCTCCTGCGGGAGAAGGTGGTCCGCTACCGCACCGACGGCGGCCGCCAGCAGGTCGGGGTCGACGTCCGGCCCGAGGGCCCGCAGCGCCAGCTCTCGGCCTGACGCCGCCGGCGCCGGCACCGTGCCCGACTACCCCCTCAAGCTGAGCGAGGCCGAGCTGTCCCGCTACCGGCTCATGGCCGAGGCGGCCATGCGCATGGAGCACGCCCTCTGGGACGAGGCCGGGATCGTCGAGGGCGCGGTCGTGGCCGACATCGGGTGCGGCCCCGGAGCCGTCTCGGCCGTCATGGCCGGCCTGGTGGGGCCCGCCGGCCGGGTGGTCGCCGTCGACCAGGAGCCGGAGGCGGTGGAGGCGGCCCGGGCCTCGGCCGCCGCCGCCGGGGCCGGCAACGTCACGGTGACGGTCGGCGCCGCCGACGACACCGGCATCGAGCCGGGCAGCGTCGACGTGGCCATGATCCGCCACGTGCTGGCCCACAACGGCGGGCGGGAGCAGGCCATCGTGGACCACGCCGCATCGCTGGTGCGCCCCGGCGGCTGCGTGTACCTGGTCGACATCGACGGCACCCGGTTCCCGATGCGGCCCCCCGACGCCGACATGGACGACCTCGCCGGCCGCTACGAGCGGTGGCACGCGGCGCGTGGGAACGACCTGGCCGTCGGCCTCCGCCTGGCCGAGCTGCTGGAGGCGGCGGGCCTGGAGGTGGTCGACTTCCAGGGCCGGGTCAACATCATCCGGCTGGGCCCGGGGTTCCGGCCGCCCGGCTGGGCCGCCCGCGACGCCCTGGTGGCCGACGGCCTCGCCTCCACCGAGGACCTGGCCCGCTGGGCCCGCGCCTTCGAGCGCCTCGACGCGACCAGGCCCGGGCCCACCGTCTTCCCGCTCCTCTACTTCGCGGTGGGCCGCCGGCCGGCCTGACGGCCCGCCTCCTTCACCTGGTCCCACAAGGCGTCGAGGCCGTCCAGGTCGAGGCCGGCCAGGTCGAGCCCCCGCCCGGCCGCCAGCGCCTCCACCGCCGAGAACCGGTCCCGGAACTTGCCCGTGGCGCCCCGCAGGGCCGCCTCGGGGTCGAGGCCGAGGTGGCGGGCCACGTTCACCACCGCGAACAGCAGGTCGCCCAGCTCCTCCTCCGACGGCTCGGCCCGCAGCTCCTCCAGCTCCTCGGCCACCTTGGGATAGGCGCCGTCCACCGACTCCCAGTCGAAGCCCACGGACGCGGCCCGGCGCTGCACCTTGGCCGCGTGCAGGAGGGACGGGAGGGCGGACGGGATCCCCTCCATGACGCTGGCCCTGCCCTTCTCCTCGATCTTGATGCGGTCCCAGTTGGCCACCACCTCGCCCGCCGTCTCGGCCCGTACCGAGCCGAAGACGTGGGGATGGCGGTGGACGAGCTTGTCGTGGATGCCCCGGGCCACGTCGGCCAGGGTGAAGTGGCCCGCCTCCGCCGCCAGGGTGGCGTGGAAGCACACCTGGAAGAGCAGGTCGCCCAGCTCCTCCTCCAGGTGGCCCATGCCGCCCCCGCCGTCCCGGTCCAGGCCCTCGATGGCCTCCACCGTCTCGTACGCCTCCTCGAGGAGGTGGCGGGTGAGGCTGGCGTGCGTCTGCTCCCTGTCCCAGGGGCAGCTCGAGCGCAGGGTGCGCACCAGCTCGGCGAAGCGGAGCAGCTCCCGGCCCACCGGGGCGGCCAGCTCGGGGATCCACAGCGAGGTGAGGTGGTCGGGCCGCACCACCCGGTCGAGGTCGTCCCAGGCCACGTCGAACACCGCCTCGTCGGGGAGGCCCAGGCGCTGGAGGACGGTGACCGACGTCGGGGCGTCGTCCACCGCCAGCTTGATGTCGGACAGGACCAGGGCCGCGTCGCACTGGGCCACCAGCAGCGGCCCCCGCTCCCCCGCCGCCTCCTGGGCGAAGCGGTGCCCGTCCACCAGGCGGACGCCGGCCGCCACCGGGTCGACCCCGAGCCGGTCCCAGGCCAGGTCGACGAACGACAGCGCCGGCAGGATCTCCAGGTGCACCCGGGCGTCGGCCCGCAGCAGCTCCACCGTGCGCTCGGCCACGGCCGGGGAGCCGGGCACCAGGTAGAGGACCTCGCCCGAGTCGACGGCCGCCTCGACCACGGCGTCGGTGATCCGCTCGTACACCTCCTCGAGGGTCGCCGACGCCTCGTACACGTCGTCGAAGGAGCGGGCCCCGTGCACGGTCGCGGCGGCCGGGTGCCGGGCCGTGCGGAGGTACCGCCGGGGGATGCGGTCGAGGGCGGCGAGCGTGGCGGCGGTGAGGAGCTCGGGGCCGGCCGGGCCGAGCCCGGCCACCACGACCCTCGGGGTCACGGCCCGGGCGTGGCGCCGGGGAGCGGCGGTTCCGGCTCCTCGGGCGCGTCCAGCAGCTTGGGTGCCTGGACGCCCGGCGAGGGGCCCGTCTTCACGAACTTCCCGTAGCGGGGGTTCACCACGATCTCGGCCTTGGCCATCGCCGCGTTCACGAACACGCCCACCGGGTTGGGGCTCTGGGACTGGAGGTTCTGGCGGATGCGGGGGGCGGCCTCCTCCAGCGAGAGGGTCCTGCGATCGTCGACCCGGATGATGTGGAAGCCGAAGTTGGTCTGCACCGGCCCGCTCACCTGGCCCGGCTGGAGGGCGTCCATGGCCGTCTCGAACTCGGGCACCAGGCTGCCCTTGGGCAGGCACCCGAGGTCGCCGCCCTGCTGGGCGCTGCCGTTGGGGACCTGGTTGTCGGTGGACAGCTCCCTGGCCAGGGCGGCGAAGTCCTCCCCCCCGTCGAGGCGGGCCTTGACGGCCGCGGCCTCCGCCTCGCCGGCGACCAGGATGTGACGGACGCAGCTCTGGGCGAAGGCGTCGGGGTTGGCGTCGTAGAAGGCCTTCACCGCCGCGTCGTCCACCGCCGACTCCCCCAGCGCCTGCTCCAGGGCCAGCTGCTCGGTGAAGATCCGCACCAGGTCGTCGCGGTAGGAGGCGGGGAACGCGTCGAAGACCTTCTTGCCGATCCGCTCCTGCAGGGTCCGGCGGGTCTCGGCCCGCTGCTCGGCCGTGATCTCGAGCTTGCGCCGCACCACCTCCTGGTGGATGAGCTCGAAGCCGATGCGGCGGTTGAGCACGGCGGCCACGAACACGGTGTTGAAGGTGCCCTTGCCCTCGCCGATGGCCCGCTCCTGGCCCTGGGTGTCGCCCGCGAACTGCTGGTCGACCTGCTCCAGGTACTTCTCGTTGCCGAGGATGGCGTCGAGCTCGGAGCGCAGCTCGTCCTGGGAGATGCGCGCCCCGTTGACCTCGGCCGCGTAGGTGCGGAAGGAGCTGCAGCCGGCGAGCACGGCCGCGGCGGCGACCAGGACGAGCAGCGGGGCGAACCTCGGGCGACTCACGACGCCGGCGATGCTATGCCTTCTGGCCCGGCGGGGCCCCAACCCCGCCTCCTCGCCGAGGTGGGGACCCCATCCCCACCCGGCGCCGTCAGCCCTCATCCGGGACGAGGGTCGCGAGGAGGGCGAGCACGGCGTCGACCGGGTCGGCGCCCCGGACCAGCGGCACCACCAGCTGGGCCATGTCCTCCTTGTAGACCGCCTTCGGGAACAGCCGGCGCAGGCGGATGGTCTGGCTCGTCCGCAGGGCGAGGGGGACCAGGCGGGCCACGTCGCGGGCCACGTTCACCTCCCGCACGCCGGTGCGCACGCACTCGGCCCGCAGCCGTCCCACCCTGAGCAGGGCCCCGGCCGCCGGCGGGAGCGGCCCGTAGCGGTCCAGCCACTCCGCCTCGATGTCGGCGACCTCGGCGTGGGTGGTGACGGTGGACAGCCGGCGGTAGGCCTCCAGGCGCAGGTCCTCCCGGGCCACGTAGTCGGGCGGCAGGTTGGCGTGCACCGGGATGTCGAGCTTCACCTCGGCCGGCTCCCGGGGCGTCTCGCCCTTCAGCTCGGCCACCGCCTCGCTCACCAGCTGCACGTACAGGTCGTAGCCCACCGCCGCGATGTGGCCGGTCTGGTCGGCGCCGAGCAGGTTGCCGGCGCCGCGGATCTCCAGGTCGCGCATGGCGATCTTGAACCCCGACCCCAGCGCGGGGGGCTCACCGATGGTCTTGAGGCGCTCGTAGGCCTGCTCCGACAGGGACCGGTCGGGGGGGAAGAACAGGTAGGCGTAGGCCCGGGACCCGGCCCGGCCCACCCGGCCCCGGAGCTGGTGCAGCTGGCCCAGGCCGAGCAGGTCGGCCCGGTCCACCACCAACGTGTTCACGGTGGGCATGTCGATGCCCGACTCGATGATGGTGGTGCACACCAGCACGTCGTAGGCGCCCTCCCAGAAGTCGAGCACCACCTTCTCCAGCGTGCCCTCGTCCATCTGGCCGTGGGCCACCGCGATGCGGGCCTCGGGCACCAGGTGGCGCAGGTCGCGGGCCACGTGGTCGATGTCCGCCACCCGGTTGTGCACGAAGAACACCTGGCCCTCGCGCAGCAGCTCGCGGCGGATGGACTCGGCCACGGCCCGCTCGTCGTACTCGCCCACGTAGGTGAGGATGGGCTGGCGGTCGGCGGGCGGGGTGTTGAGCAGGGTGAGGTCGCGGATGCCGGTGAGGCTCATCTCCAGGGTGCGGGGGATCGGGGTGGCGGTGAGGGTGAGCACGTCCACGTCGGCCCGCAGCCGCTTGATGGCCTCCTTGTGGGTGACGCCGAAGCGCTGCTCCTCGTCCACCACCAGCAGGCCGAGGTCCTTGAAGGCGACGTCGGCGGACAGGAGGCGGTGGGTGCCGATCACCACGTCGACGGCGCCGTCCCTGATCCCGTCCACCACCTTCCTGGCCTCGGCCGAGGTGAGGAAGCGGCTCAGCACCTCCACCCGCACGGGGTAGCCGGCGAAGCGCTCCGAGAAGGTGGAGAAGTGCTGCTGGGCCAGCAGGGTGGTGGGCACCAGCACCGCCGCCTGCTTGCCGTTCTGGATGGCCTTGAACACGGCCCGCACCGCCACCTCGGTCTTTCCGAAGCCCACGTCGCCGCACACCAGGCGGTCCATGGGGGCCTCCTCCTCCATGTCGGCCTTCACCTCGGTGATGGCCTTGAGCTGGTCCGGGGTCTCGGTGTAGGGGAAGGCCTGCTCCAGCTCGGCCTGCCAGGGCGTGTCGGGGTCGAAGGCGTGGCCGGGGCTGGTGACCCGCCGCCGGTACAGCACGATCAGCTCCTGGGCGATCTCGCGCACGGCGGCCCGGACCTTGGCCTTGCTGCGCTGGAAGTCGGTCCCGCCCAGCTTGTGCAGGGTGGGCGACTCCCCGCCGGTGTAGGGACGCACCAGGTCGATCTGGTCGGAGGGGACGTAGAGCCGGTCGCCGCCGCGGTACTCGAGCAGCAGGTAGTCGCGCTCGGCCCCGCCCATGGCCCGCTTCACCATCCCGCCGTAGCGGGCCACGCCGTGCTGGTGGTGCACCACGTAGTCGCCCGGCGCCAGGTCGTCGAAGAAGCCCTCGCTGGCGCGGGGGCGGGGGCGGGGCCGGCGGTGGGCCCGGCGCCGGCCGGTGACGTCGCTCTCGCTGAGCACGGCCAGCTTCACCGACGGCAGGACGAAGCCCCGCTCCAGGGGCGCCACCACCACCTCCACCCCTCCCACCGCCTCGTCGGCCAGGCGGGAGGTGATGCGCGCCGCCGTGCCCTCGCCGTCGGCGGCGATCAGGACCCGGAAGCCGTCGCCCACCAGGTCGGTGAGCTGCTTGGCCAGCCGGGAGCCGTCGCCCACCACCGGGTCCCAGCCCGAGGCGGTGACGGCGGGCATGTCCGGGCCCTCGGCCGTGGCCGTGACCGACCACGCCGGCGCGGTGGTATGGGCCAGGAGCCGCTCGAAGGGCAGGTGGAGCCGGGGGAAGGCCCGGTCGCCGGCGCCCCACGTGCCGGCCAGGGTGCCGGCCAGGGCCGCCTCCTCGTCCAGCAGCTCGGCGGCCCGGTCCCGCATGCGGCGGGGCTCCACCAGCAGGACCTGGGCGTCGGCGCCGATGAGGTCGGGCAGCAGGTGCTCGCCCTCGGTGAGCCACGGCAGCCACGACTCCATCCCGTCGAACACCAGTCCCTCGGCCAGTCGCTCCCACTGCTCCCGGCCCCAGGGCTCGGCCCCCACCAGGCCGGCGGCCCGCTCCCGGACCTCGGGGGTCGCCAGCAGCTCCCGGCAGGCGAAGATCTCGGCCCGCTCCACGTCGGCGGTGGAGCGCTGGTCGGCCACGGCGAACTCGGTCAGGCGGTCGACCTCGTCGCCCCACAGGTCGATCCGCACGGGCACGTCGGCCGTGGAGGGGTAGACGTCCACGATCGAGCCCCGCACCGCCACTTCGCCCCGGTGCTCCACCTGGTACTCGCGCCGGTAGCCGGCGCCCACCAGGCGGGCCACCAGCTCCTCGGCGTCGACCCGGTCCCCGGGGCCCAGCACCACCGGCTCGGCCTCCTCCACGTGGGGCCCGAGCCGCTGGACCAGGGCCTTCACCGGGGCCACCAGCACCCGGGGGGCCCGGTCCGGGTTGCGCAGGCGCCACATGGTGCGCAGGCGCCGGCCCATGGTCTCCACGCTCGGGCTCACCCGCTCGAAGGGCAGGGTCTCCCACGCCGGGAAGGTGTCGACGGCCTCGTCGCCCAGGAACGCCCGCAGGTCGTGGGCCAGCCGCTCGGCGTCGGTGGCCGTCGGGAGCGCCACCACCAGCGGGTGGCGCTCCGACAGGTGGGCCAGGCCGGCGATGGTGAAGGCGCGGGCCGGCTCGGGCACGGCCAGCACCGCCGCCGCCCGCCCGGCCAGGGCGGACAGCGTGGGATCGGCGCGCAGGAGCGGGGGGAGCGAGCGGAGGCTCACCCGCTCAGGCTACGGCCCCCCCGGCCGTCCACTTCCCAGTAGTGGGCCAGGGGGTGGACCACTACTGGGATGTGGACGGCGTCAGTTGAAGCGGTTCATGGCCACGGCCGGACCCTCGGCCAGGATGGCCTCCACCGCGTCGGCCGCCTCCTCGATGGACACCGAGAGCTCGGCCCGCTCCGCCTTCCCCGGCGGGCGCAGGACGTGGTCCACCCCCTGCTGGCGCCCGGGGGGCTTGCCGATGCCGATGCGGATGCGGCAGAAGGCGTCGCTGTGGAGGTGGGCCTTGATCGACTTGAGGCCGTTGTGGCCGGCCAGGCCGCCGCCCACCTTGACCTGGATGCGGCCCACCGGCAGGTCCAGCTCGTCGTGGACCACGACCAGGCGGGCGAGGTCGTCGGACAGGCCGAAGCGGCGCACCAGGGGCGCCACCGCCACGCCCGACTCGTTCATGTAGGTCTGGGGGAAGGCCAGGCCGAGGCGGCGGCCGTCCACCCGGACCTCGTCCACCAGGGCCCGCTCCTTCGCCTTGCGCAGGCGGCCGCCGTGGCGCCGGGCGAGCAGGGCGATGACGTCGGCGCCGGCGTTGTGCCGGGTGCCGGCGTACTCGGCGCCCGGGTTCCCCAGGCCGACGGCCAGCAGATCGGCGGGTGTGCCGGTACGGGGCCCGGCCAGCTCCTAGCCCTCGCCGGCCTCGGGCGGGGCCGGCGCCTCGCCGCCCTCGCCCTCACCCTCGGCCGCCTCGCCCTCGGCCTCGGCCGCCTCGGCCGCCTCCGCCGCCTCGATGTCGGCCTCGGTGAGGAGGTCGGCGTCGCTCACCTGCGGCGGCTGGGCCACCAGGATGGCGACCTCGGGGTCGACGTCGGTGGTGACGCCGGCCGGGAGCTTCAGGTCCCCGATGCGCACGGCGTCGCCGATGGCGAGGCCGCTGATGTCGATCTCGATGTCGTTGGGGATCTTGGCCGGCGTGGCGTGCACGGTGACGCTGAAGACCAGCTGGTCCAGCACGCCGTCGCCCCGGTGCACCTTGGTCGCCTCGCCCACCAGCTGGATCGGGACGTCGGCCGAGATGACCTCGTCCCGCCGCACCACCTGGAAGTCGACGTGCACCACGGTGTGGCGCACCGGGTGGCGCTGCAGCTCCCGGGCCAGGGTGAGGTGCGACGCCCCGTCCACCTCCAGGTTCAGCAGGGCGTTGAGGCCGGCGTCGGTGTTCAGCGCGGCCCGCAGGGCCCGCGCCTCGACGGCCACAGGCAGCGGCTCGATGCCGTGCCCGTACACCACCCCGGGGATCTTGCCGGCCGCCCGCAGGCGCCCGGACGACCGGGAGCCGATGGGACGGCCGCTCTCAACAGGAAGGGTGATCTCGGCCATCCGGTCAGTCTACGACGCCTGGACGGGACGCATCCGGGCGCCGGCTACGACTGGTTGTCGCCGTCGAAGATGTCGGAGACGGAGGTGTCCTCGAAGACGGCGTCGAGGGCGTCGGCGATGATCTCGGCCACCGAGAGGACCTCGAGCTTGTCGATCTGCTTCTCGGGGGGGACCGGGAGGGTGTTGGTGACCACCACCCGGGTCAGCGAGGAGTTCTTGAGGCGGTCGACGGCGGGGTCCGACAGCACGCCGTGGGTGGCCATGGCCCACACCTCGCTCGCGCCCCTGGTGTCGAGGATCTCGGCCGCGGCCACGATGGTGCCGGCGGTGTCGATCATGTCGTCGATGAGCACGCAGCGCCGGCCGGCCACGTCGCCGATGACCTCCCGGGCCTCCACCACGCCGTGGGAGCGCTTCTTGTGGATGATGGCCAGGTCCGCGCCCAGCCGCTCGGAGAACCGCTGGGCCACCTTGGCCCGGCCCGCGTCCGGCGCCACGATCACCAGCTCGTCGGGGCCGGCTCCGGACAGGTAGTCGACGAGGACGGGCATGGCCGTGAGGTGGTCGACGGGCCCGTCGAAGAAGCCCTGGATCTGGCCCGAGTGCAGGTCGACGCTCACCACCCGGTTGGCGCCGGCCGCCTTCAACAGGTCGGAGACGAGCTTGGCCGTGATGGGCTCGCGGCCCTCGGCCTTGCGGTCCTGGCGGGAGTAGCCGTAGTAGGGGCACACGGCCGTGATGCGCTTGGCCGAGGCCCGCTTGGCCGCGTCGATCATGATGCACTGCTCCATGATCGAGTCGTTCACGGGGTCCGAGTGGGTCTGGATGATGAAGACGTCCGCCCCCCGCACCGACTCGTTGAAGCGGCAGTGGATCTCGCCGTTCGGGTACTGGTGGAGGTTGGGCTCGCCGAGCGGCGTGCCGAGGTGGCGGGCGATGTCCTCGGCCAGCGCAGGGTGGGCCCGCCCCGAGTACAGCTCCAGGCGCTTGGTGGGCACCAGCTCCATGTCAGCTCTCCTGCTCGGGGGCGAGGGCGGTGTAGAAGGGGCCGGTCACGGTGCCGGGGGCGACGTGGGAGCCCGGCGCCAGGAAGGCGAACGGCCCCACCCTGGCGTCGGCGCCGATCTCGGCCTGGCGGCCCACGCTGTGCTCCACCACGGCGCCGTCGGCCACCACGCAGTCGACCAGCCGGCAGTCGGGGCCGAGCTGGGCGCCGTCGGCCACCACCGTGGTCCCCTGGAGCATGGTCCCGGGGAAGAGGGTGACGTCCGTGCCGAGCACCACGCTGGCGTCGATGTAGGTGCGGGCCGGGTCGAGCATGGTCACGCCCCGCTGCAGCCACAGCAGGTTGGTGCGGGCCCGCAGCTCGGCCTCGGCCACCGCCAGCTGGGCCCGGTCGTTCACGCCGGCCGCCTCCATCGGGTCCTCCACCACCAGCGACACCACCGGGTAGCCGGCGTCGTGGAGGACCTCGACCACGTCGGTGAGGTAGTACTCGCCCTGGGCGTTCTCGGGGCTGAGGCGGCGCAGGGCCGGTGCCAGCACGCTGCGCTTGAAGCAGTAGATCGACGTGTTCACCTCGTCGATGAGCCGCTCCTCGACCGATGCGTCGGCCTGCTCGACGATGCGCGCCACCCGGTCGTTCTTGTCCCGCACCACCCGGCCGTAGCCGGTGGGATCGGGCAGGCGGGTGGTGAGCAGCGACGCCGCCGCCGCCGACTCGCGGTGCAGCCGCACCAGCGCGAACACGGTGGAGGGCCGGAGCAGCGGCGTGTCGCCCGGGAGGACGACGATGTCCCCGTCCTCCATGTCGTCGTCGGGGAAGGCGGTGAGCGCCACCGACACGGCGTCGCCCGTGCCCCGCTGGACCCGCTGCTCCACGAAGTCGATGCTGAGCCGGGCCGGCGCCTGCTCCAGCATGGTCTTGGTGACCCGCTCGGCGCCGTGGCCCACCACCACCACGGCCCGGTCGACGTCGAGGTCGCCCAGGGAGTCCACCACGTGCAGCACCATGGGCCGCCCGCACAGCAGGTGCACGGGCTTCGGGCGGGCCGACTTCATCCGCGTCCCCTCCCCGGCGGCGAGGACGACGGCGGACAGCGGACGCTTCATGCTTCCTTTTTACCGCGGGGGGTGCGGTTGGCGGGGCAGGGGTCGAACCTGCGACCTCCGGATCCAAAGTCCGGCGTTCTGCCAGTTGAACTACCCGCCATGGTGAGTTGAGGCTACTGTGCGCTCCCGCATGGGCTCACTGATAAAGAAGCGCCGCAAGCGGATGCGCAAGAAGAAGCACAAGAAGATGCTGAAGGCCACCCGCTGGCAGCGGCGAGCCGGCAAGTAGCTCCTCCCTACGGCCGGTCGGCCCGCGTCACCACCGCGCCCGGAACGTCCGGATAGGCCCCCTCCACGAACCAGCTGGCGCCGCTGCCGGCCAGCACCGGCACCTGCCCGGTGGCGTCCCCCAGCCGGTCCCGCCACCCGGCCAGGCGGGGCTCGACCCGCAGGGCGGCCGGCTCCAGGTCGTTCGGCCCGTCCGCCCTGGGCCCGCCCAGCTCGTCCCAGGCCCGGTAGACGGCCGGCGTGCGCACGGCCAGGGGCGGGGTGAGCACGGTGTAGGCGGCGTCGACGAAGGGCAGGGGGTCGACCACCTCGCCCACGCCGGCCACCCGGGCCCGGCCCCCCACCAGGCAGAAGGGCACGTCGGCGCCGAGCCGGGCCGCCAGCGCCAGGTCCGTGCAGCCGGCCCACCGCAGCACGGCGGCGGCGTCGGCCGACCCGCCGCCCAGGCCGGCGCCCATGGGGATGCGCTTGTCGACGTGCACGGCCGCCCGCCGCCCCACCGCCCGCAGGGCCCGCGCCACCAGGTCGTCCGGGGGGAGCACGGCGCCCACCGCCGTGACGCCGTCCCCGTCGTCGAAGGTGAGCAGGTCGGCCAGGTCCAGCGTCACCATCTCGGCCTCGAGCAGGTGGTAGCCGTCGGGCCGCACGCCCGTCACCCGCAGCGACAGCGTCAGCTTGGCGAGGGCCCGGACCCGCTGCATCCCGTCAACCTCCCCCAGTCCTCGATGCCGAGCTCCTCGGCCCGGGCCTCGGGCCGGATGCCGGCGGCGGCGAAGGCGCCGGGCTCAACCTCTCCGGCCAGGGCCCGCCGCAGCATCTTGCGCCGGTGGGCGAACCCCGCCTCCACCAGCGCCATGAGGCGGGGCTCGTCGACGTCGACGGCCGGCGCCGGCCGGCGCACCAGCGACACCAGCACCGACTCCACCCTCGGCTGGGGCACGAACACGGTGGACGGCACCCGGCCCACCACCTTGGCCACGGCCCGGTACGCCACCTTCACCGACACCGCCCCGTACGCCGGCGACCCCGGCCCCGCCGCCAGCCGCTCGCCCACCTCCCGCTGCACCATCACCAGCATGCGGCCGATGGCGGGCACCGCCTCCAGCAGGGTCAGCACCAGCGGCGTGGCCACGTTGTAGGGCAGGTTGGCCACCAGGGCCCACGGGTCGCCGGCGCCGGGCGGGCCCAGGACGTCGTCCCACGCCAGCCGCAGCGCGTCGCCCTCCACCACCCGCACCCCGGCCGGCTCCACCACCGACCGCAGCACGGGCACGATGTAGCGGTCGAGCTCCACCGCCACCACCTCGGCACCGGTCTCGGCCAGGGCCAGCGTGAGCGACCCCAGGCCGGCGCCGACCTCGACCACCCGGTCGCCCGGGCCCACGCCGGCCAGGCGGGCGATGCGGCGCACCGTGTTCTGGTCGACGACGAAGTTCTGGCCCAGCGCCCGGCTGGGCCGGATCCCGGAGCGGCCGAGGAGGTCGAGGACCTCCCGCCGCGAGAGGGTCACGGCGCCGGCGAGCTGGGCCACCCGGCTGGTGTCACCACCGGATGATGACGTCGATCACGCCGACGTGCGCACCGGCCAGCCGCTCGAAGTCGACCAGGGCCAGGTCGATGATGCGCCCGTCCACGTAGGGCCCCCGGTCGGCGACCTTGCACGTGGCCGTCCTGGCGTTGGCGACGTTGGTCACCTGCACCATGGTGCCCTTGGGCAGGGTGCGATGGGCGCAGTTCCCGGGTGTCCCCGCCGAGTACCAGGAGGCCTTGCCGGACTCGCCGTTCGGCAGGGCCGGCGCCTTGGTGGTGGTGGTCGTCGGCGCGACGGTGGTGGTGGTCGGCTTGGCCGTCGTGGTGGTGGTGGGATGGACGTGGGTGGTGGTGGTGGTGGGATGGACGTGGGTCGTGGTGGTCGGCGCCGCCGTCTGCGCCACCCGCTGGGCCGTGGTGACCGGGGCGGCGGTGACCGGGGCCGAGGAGACGAGGGGGGCGGTCGGCGCCGGCGCCGCCTGCGCCAGGACGACGGCGCCGGAAGGGACCGGGGGCCGGGCCTGGCTGCGGCTGGCGCGCGCTGCGGCCGGCCGATCGGCTCCAGCGGCGGTCAGTCGGGTCTCCCCGGCCGGCGTTCCCGGTGCTTCTCGATTGACGCGCGCGGCAAGAGCGGGTGAGAGCGCCATTCCGGAACAGAGCAACAGCGGAACCACAACCCGTCTCGCCTGAGCAGGATCTCGGCTCAGGAACGTCCCCTTTGTGGATGCTTCCGGGCACCCTAGGTGCCGGGCGCAGTTACCCGCAATTCGAAGGCGGCGGAGGCGTTGTCCCACGTCGCCGCCTCCACCACGGCCACCTCCAGCCCCTTGGCTGCCGCCACCGCCGCCCCCACCAGCGGCACGAACGCGGGCTGGTTGGGCGATCCCCGGTGCGGCACCGGGGTGAGGAACGGGGCGTCGGTCTCCACCAGGAGCCGCTCGAGCGGGCACAGGGCGGCGGCGGCCCGCACGTCGGCCGCACCCTTGAACGTGACGATCCCGCTGAACGAGAGGAAGGCCCCGAGCTCCAACGCCAGCTCGGCCTCGGCCGGTCCGCCGGTGAAGCAGTGGAACACCGTGCGGGACGGGACGCCCTCCGAGGCCAGCAGGGCGAAGGTGTCGTCCCATGCCTCGCGCGTGTGCACCACCAGGGCCAGGTCGTGCTGCTGGGCCAGGCCGATCTGGGCCGCGAACGCCTCCCGCTGGACGTCCCGGGGCGAGTGGTCGTAGTGGTAGTCGAGGCCGCACTCCCCCACCGCCACCACCTTCTCCTCGCCCAGGAGGTGGACGATGGTGTGCACGCCCTTCGACGCGTCGTGGGGGTGGAGCCCGACCGTGGCCCACACGCCCTCGGTGCCCTGGGCCACGGCGACGGCGGTGGCCGACTGCGCGGCGTCGGTGCCCACGTCGATCAGGCGGGTGACGCCGGCGGCCCGGGCCCGGTCGATGACCTCGGTGCCGATGCCCGGGTAGGGGACGTGGCAGTGGCTGTCGGTCCAGCTCATACGGCGGCCGTCACCGGCGCGGGAACAGGGGCGGGCCCTTCTCCACCGCCAGGCCGCCGGGATAGCCGCCCCACTCGGCCGCAGCCGGGAGCCGGCGGTCCGACGGCGAGCCGGGCAGGCCGATGCGCCGCCACACCTCGGCCGTGGCCGCCGGCATGGCCGGCGACGCCAGCACGGCCACGATGCGCAGCGCCTCCAGGGCGCTGCCGAGCACGGCGTCGACGTCGGGGCCCGGCTCGGCCTTCCACGGCTCGTTGGCCTCGAGGAACGAGTTGGTCTCGCGGATCAGCCGCCAGGTGGCCTCCAGGGCCTCGCTCGGCGCCACCCGCTCCCACGCCCGGGCCGTGGCCGCCACCGACTCGGCCGCCACGCCCGCCAGGGGGCTGGCGGCCGCCGGCGCCGGCCCCACGCCGGCGCACTTGGACCCGACCACCGTGGTGACGCGCGACAGCAGGTTGCCGAAGTTGTTGGCCAGGTCGGCGTTGTAGCGCGCCACCATGCCCTCGTAGGAGAACTCGCCGTCGGGGCCGAACGGGTTGTCCCGGAGGAAGTGGTAGCGGAAGGCGTCGACGCCGAAGTCGGCCACCAGGTCGGCCGGGGCGATGGCGTTGAGCCTGGTCTTGGACATCTTCTCGCCGCCCACCAGCAGGTAGCCGTGGACGTGGATGTGGGCCGGCGGTTCGAGGCCGGCGGCCAGCAGCATGGCGGGCCAGTACACGCAGTGGAACCGGATGATGTCCTTGCCGATGAAGTGGTGCACGGCCGGCCACCAGGTGGCGAAGCGCTCGTCGTCGTCGCCGTAGCCGATGGCGGTGGCGTAGTTGATCAGCGCGTCGTACCAGACGTAGAAGACGTGGTCGGGCGCCCACGGCACGGGCACGCCCCACGACAGCGAGCTGCGGGTGATGGAGATGTCCTGGAGGCCCTGGCGGATGAGCCCGAGCGCCTCGTTGCGCTTGGACTCGGGGGTGACGGCGTCCGGGTGGGCCGCGTACCAGTCGAGGAGGGGCTGCTCGTACCGGCTCAGCTTGAAGAACCAGTTCTCCTCCTTGAACACCTCCACCGGGCGCAGGTGCACGGGGCAGCCGCCGTCCACCAGCTCGCTCTCGGCGTAGTAGGCCTCGCACGAGACGCAATAGGGGCCCTCGTACGTGCCGAGCTCGATGTCGCCGTTGTCGTGGACCCGCTGCAGGAAGGCCTGGACGGCGCGGAAGTGGCGGGGCTCGGTGGTGCGGATGAAGTCGTCGTTGGAGATCTGGAGGAGCTCCCAGGCCTGGCGGAAGCGCTCGCTGGTGCGGTCGGCCTGCTCCTGGGGGGTGACGCCGTTGGCCTCGGCCCTGCGCAGCACGTTGAGGCCGTGCTCGTCGGTGCCCGTGAGGAAGTGCACGTCGTCGCCGGCCAGGCGGTGCCACCGGCTCACCGCGTCGGCGGTCACGGTGGAGTACGCGTGCCCGATGTGCGGCGCGTCGTTGACGTAATAGATCGGCGTCGTCGCATAGAAGCGGGCCACGGGCCTAGGCTATAGACGGCCAACGGGGGAGGATCCATGGTTTCGACCGGGATGGCTCGGAAGGTTGACGATCTCGGGCGCATCGTGCTGCCTGTCGAGATGCGGCGGATGTTCGGCATCCGGCCCGGGGACGAGCTGGAGATCGGGGTGGACGGGGGCGCGATCCTCCTCCGCAAGATCGAGGCGCGCTGCATCTTCTGCAGCGCGTCCACCGAGCTTCGGCCCTACCGCGACAAGCAGGTCTGCGCCTCGTGCGCCGGCGAGCTAGGCACCTCGAAGGCGGAGGGCAAGCTCGTAGACCCGGCGCTTGCCGACTTCTAGCTCGCCCGCCACCGCCGCCACTGCGCTGCGCTGGTCGTCGCCCGCCCGCAGGCGGGCGGCTAGCGCCCCCTCGATCTCCTCGTCCGTGGCCGCCGGCGGCTCCGGCGCGCCCGCCACCACGATCACGTACTCGCCGCGCGGCGCCCGCGCCGCCAGATGGTCGGCGGCTCGGCCCAGGGTGCCCCGCCACACCTCCTCGTGGACCTTGGTGAGCTCGCGGGCCAGCGCCACCTCCCGCTCCGGCCCGCAGGCGGCGGCCAGGTCGTCGATGGTCGCCACCATGCGGTGCGGGGCCTCGTAGAGCACCACCGTGCGCTCGTCGCCGGCCAGGGCGGCCAGGCGCCGGCGGCGGGCCGGGCCCTTCCGGGGCAGGAAGCCCTCGAACACGAAGCGGTCCGACGCCAGCCCGCTGGCCACCAGCGCCGCCACCAGGGCCGACGGGCCCGGCACCACCACCACCGGGTGACCGGCGCCGGCCGCCGCCGCCACCACCCGCTGGCCGGGGTCGGAGACACCCGGCATGCCGGCGTCGGTGACCAGGGCCACGCGCCGGCCCTCGCCCAGCAGGCCCACGATCCGCTCGGCCTGCTCGGCCTCGTTGTGCTCGTGCACGGCCAGCAGCCGCTTGCCCGAGATCCCGGTGGCGGTGAGCAGGGCGCGGGTGCGGCGGGTGTCCTCGCACGCCACCACGTCTGCGCCCTCGAGCGCCTCCCTCGCCCGGGCGCTCAGGTCGCCCAGGTTGCCGATGGGGGTGCCCACCACCACCAGGGCGGGACCCGGCGACTGCTCAGGCGTCACCCTTGATCTCCAGCCGGTCGCCCCGGCGCAGGGTCCACCGCTCGAAGGCGCCGGCCTCGGCCTCGATCACGCAGCGGGCCCGGAGCCGGGGCCGCCCGATCCGGTGGCGGCCCATGCACACCGTGTCGACGACGGTCATGTCGCGGTCGCAGAAGGCCACGTCGATCGGGAACCGCATGCCGAGGGTGTGCACGGAGCGGGCCGGCTTGATGAGCATGGCCCCCTCCAGGCCGTCGCGGCCGAGCAGGCCCCGGCCCCGGCCCGAGAACCCCTCGGCCACCTCGAGGGCGGCCAGCACCTCACCGTCGCGCAAGAGCCACGGCATCAGGCCATCTCACACGTTGAAGCGGATCTCGAGCACGTCACCGTCGAGGACCTCGTAGTCCTTGCCCTCCACCCGGAGCCGGCCCGCGTCCTTCGCCGCGTTCCACGACCCCAGCTCCAGCAGCTCGTCCCAGTGGATGACCTCGGCCCGGATGAACCCGCGCTGCAGGTCGGAGTGGATCACGCCCGCGCACTCCGGGGCGTGGGCGCCGGCGCGGAACGTCCAGGCCCGCGACTCCTTGTCGCCGGTGGTGAGGAACGTCCGCCGGCCCAGCAGGTGGTACGCGCTGCGGGCCACCCGGGCCAGCGCCCCCTCGCCCAGGCCCAGGCCCTCCAGCAGCTCGGCCCGCTCGGCCGGGTCGAGGCGGGCCGCCTCCGCCTCCAGCTGCACGCTGACGCCCAGGACGTCGGCGGCCGAGCCCAGGGCGTCGGCCACCGGCTTCACCACCGCGCCGGGCTCGGCCACGTCGTCCTCGCCCAGGTTCACCACGGCCAGCACCGCCTTGTCGGTGAGCAGGGTGAAGGGCCGCAGGGCGGCCCGGTGCTCCTTGGCCAGCTCGGCCCCGGCCCGGTACAGGGGGCGGCCGCCCTGGAGGATCGCGAGGGCGGCCTCCAGCGCCGCCACCTCACCCGCCAGCGAGGCGTCGCCCTTGGCCGCCCGCCGCCGCCGGCCGACCAGGCCCTCCACCGCCGCCTCGTCGGCCAGCACCAGCTCCAGCTCCAGGACCTCGAGGTCCTCCAGCGGGTCGGAGCCGCCCACCACCGAGTCGTCCGGGAAGGCCCGCAGGACGAGGCAAAGGGCGTCGGTCTCCCTGATGCCGGCCAGGAACCGGTTGCCCATGCCCTCGCCCGACGACGACCCGGTCGTGAGCCCGGCCACGTCGACGAACTCCACGGTGGTGGGCACCGTCTTCCTGCTCCTCGACATGGCCGACAGGGCGGTGAGGCGGTGGTCCGGCACCTGGGCCACGCCCACGTTGGTCTCGGTGGTGGAGAACGGATGGGGCGCCACCAGGGCCGATCCGCCGGTGAGGGCGTTGAACAGCGCCGACTTGCCGGCGTTCGGCAGGCCGACGATCCCGAGGCGCTCCATTGGGCGGAGGCTACCGCCGGCCACTACGGTGCTCCGGGCCATGTCGAAAAAGACCAGCAAGCGTAAGCAGCGTGCCACCAAGAAGGCGAACCACGGCAAGCGGCCCAACGCCGGCCGCTGAACCCCGGCGGGGAGCCCGTCAGCCCGGCGCCCCGGCTCCCGCCAGCACCGCGGCCAGCACGCTCGGCCGGTCCGTCATGATCCCGTCCACGCCGATGGCGAGGAGGGCCTCCATCTGCGCCGCCTCGTCCACGGTCCACACGTGCACCGCCAGGCCGGCGTCGTGGGCCGCGGCCACGAACCGCTCGTCCACCACCTGCACGCCGCCGAACTCGGGCGGCACCTGCAGGGCGTGGTGGCGCGACGGGGGCGGCGCCCGCCCCTCCAGCACGGCGAAGTAGAACGCGGCGGTGGCCTCGGTGCCGGCTGCGGTGCTGACCTCGGGGGCGGCGGCCGAGAAGGCGGCGGTGGCGGCGTCGGAGAACGACGCCACGATCACGTCGTCGGTGCGGCCGTGCTCGCGCAGCACGGCGGCCAGCAGCTCCTCGTAGGGCTCCACCTCGGGCGCCGTCTCCTTGATGTCGAGGTTGAGGACCGTGCCGGGGAACGCCTCCAGCACCTCGGCCAGCAGCGGGATGCGCAGGTCCGGGTCGCCCGGCGCCCGGCCCCGCAGCGGGTAGTCGCCGGCCGAGTGGTCCACCACCTGCCCGGGGACCCACCAGTAGGCGTTGTCCAGGGCCTGGACCTCGGCCAGGGTGAGGTGGGCGATGCGCCCGGTGCCGTCGGTGGTGCGGTCGACGGTGGCGTCGTGGCACACCACCAGCCGGCGGTCGGCGGTGGCGTGGACGTCGAGCTCGATGGCGTGGGCCCCGGCCGCCACGGCCCGGCGCATGGCGAGGAGGGTGCTGGACGGCCCCTCCCGGGCCCCGCCCTGGTGGGCGTAGTTGAGCACCGGGCGGCCGAGCCAGCGGTTGTCCATCGTGCGGGACGGTAGCCTCGACCTGCATGCTCGACCACGTGCTCGTGGAGGCGATCGCCGCCCTCCGGAGAGGCCTCGAGGGCGCCCTGCTCGAGCGCCACGCCCTCGAGGAGCGGTTCCAGATGGACATCCTGCTGGGGGACGTGTCGTGGGAGACGTCGTACACGCTGCCCTTCGAGGGGGTCCCGCCCCGGGTCCAGGCCGAGATCGCCTTCGACTGGTCCACGTGGAGCCAGGCGTCCTACCGCTCCTGGAAGGTGGGCGACACCGGGGACGACCCGCCCGAGATCGACATCGAGATCGTGCTGCGCATCCAGCGCCTGGCCCGCCAGCCCGATCCCGCCACCGTCCTGGCCGCCCTCCCCGCACACGGCCCCGAGGTGCTCGGCGACCCGCTGGAGCGGGACAGCCCGTCGGTGGAGCAGCACTTCGACGAGGCCACCGGCGCCTCCCAGTACGCGGTCGAGGTCTCGTACGCCGGCATCGCCCACCTGAGCGTCGACGTCCTGGAGGACACGGCCCGCCTCGACGCCCACCTGGGCCCGCTCGGGACCTGGGTCGCCTCCAGCCTGGTGCACCTGGCCGACCTCGACCTGGCCTTCGTGCCCCCCGAGTTCGAGGAGGGCGGCCTGCGCTGACCCTTCCGGGCCGTCCGGCGGGTCCGGCGGGTCAGGCGGGCTGGGCCACCAGGGTGGCGAGGGGGACCCGGGGCCGGGCGCCGATGTGGGAGATGACCTCGGCCGCGGCCAGGCCGCCCAGCTCGGCGCAGCGGGCCAGGCCGGCGCCGGTGGTGAGGCCGTGGAGGAAGCCGGCGGCGTAGAGGTCGCCGGCGCCGGTGGTGTCCACCACCTCGTCGACGGGCGCGGCCGGCGACTCGACCACGGTGTCGCCCGACACCACCACCGAGCCCAGCGGGCCCCGCGTCACCGCCGCCACCAGCGGCCGGCGGGTGCGCAGCGCGCCCAGCGCCGCGTCGAGGGTGCCGACCTCGAACAGCCGGAGGATCTCGGCCTCGTTGGCGAACAGCACGTCCACCTCCTCCTCCACCAGGTGCAGGAAGTCCCTGCGGTGGCGGTCGACGCAGAACGGGTCGGAGAGGCTGAGCGCGACCCGGCGGCCGGCGCCGTGGGCCAGCGTGATGGCCCGCCGGAGGGCGTCGATGGCCTCGGGCGGGTCCCAGAGGTACCCCTCCAGGTAGGTGACCCGGGCCCGGGCGATCACGTCCGGGTCGATGTCGTCCGCCGACAGCCCGGTGGCGGCGCCCAGGTAGGTGTTCATGGTGCGCTGGGCGTCCGGGGTGACGAACACGAGGCAGCGGGCCGTGGCCGGGCCCGAGGAGGCGGGCGGGGTGGCGAACTCGACCCCGACGGCCCGGATGTCGTGCAGGAACACCTGGCCCAGCTGGTCGTCGCGCACCTTGCCGATGAAGGCGGCCGACCCGCCGAACGACGCCACGCCGGCCACGGTGTTGGCGGCCGATCCCCCGGACACCTCCACCCCGGGGCCCATGCCGGCGTAGAGGCGGTCGGCGGCGGCGGCGTCCATCAGCGCCATCGTGCCCTTCACCAGGCCGCGGGCCTCGAGGTCGTCATCGGTAGCGGTGGTCAGCACGTCGACGATGGCGCTGCCCACGGCCACCACGTCCAGCTCGGAGCGGTCCATCGCCCGACCGTAGCTGAGTAGCCTCGGCGTCCATGTCGACCGAGGGGTCACACCGCCTCCCCCGCTCCATCGAGCCCGAGCACTACCAGCTGACCTTCACGGTCGACCTCGACGGCGGCACCTTCGCCGGCGAGGAGCGGGTGCAGGTGCGGGTGCTCGAACCCACGGCCGAGGTGGTCCTCAACGCCGCCGACCTGCAGATCCACGACGCCGAGCTGGTGGCCGGGACCGGCGAGATCCTGCCCGGGGTGGCGCAGCTCATCACGGCCGACGAGCGGGTGGTGGTCCGCCTGGCCGAGAAGGTCGAGCCCGGCACCCACACCCTGCACCTCACGTTCTCGGGCGCGCTGAGCGACAAGCTCCACGGCGTCTACCGCAGCACGTACACCGATGCGGCCGGCGTCCAGCACGCCCTGGCCGCCACCCAGTTCGAGCCCACCGACGCCCGCCGGGCCTTCCCGTGCTGGGACGAGCCCGACCGCAAGGCCACCTTCACCACCACCCTCGTGGTGGACGAGGGACTCACCGCCGTGTCCAACACCGAGGTGGTCGAGGTCACCCCGCTGGGCGACGGGAGGGTGCAGCACGAGTTCGCCCCCACCATGCGCATGTCCACCTACCTGGTCGCCTTCTGCGTCGGCCGGCTCGAGGCCACCGAGCCCGTCGACGCCGGCGGCACGCCCCTGCGCACCGTGTGCGTGCCGGGCAAGACCCACCTGGCCGGCTTCGCCCAGGAGGTGGCGGCCCACTCCCTCGCCTTCTTCTCCCGCTACTTCGGCCTCCCCTACCCCGGCTCCAAGCTCGACCTGATCGCCCTGCCCGACTTCGCCATGGGCGCCATGGAGAACCTGGGCGCCGTCACCTTCCGCGAGACGCTCCTGCTCATCGACCCGGAACGGGCCACACGGGCCGAGCTGGAGCGGGTGGCCGACGTGGTGGCCCACGAGGTCGCCCACATGTGGTTCGGCGACCTGGTCACGATGCGGTGGTGGAACGGGATCTGGCTCAACGAGGCCTTCGCCACGTTCATGGAGCTGCTGGCCGTCGACGCCTACAAGCCGGAGTGGCGGCGCTGGGTCACGTTCGGCACGAGCCGGGACGACGCCATGGTGGTCGACGCCCTCGGCGCCACCCGGCCCATCGAGTTCCCGGTGGCGAGCCCGGAGGAGGCCGAGGGCATGTTCGACGTCCTCACCTACCAGAAGGGCGCCGCCGTCCTGCGCATGCTGGAGCGCTACGTGGGCGAGGAGGAGTTCCGCCGGGGCATCTCCGGCTACATCGCCGAGCACAGCCACGGCAACACCGAGACCAGCGACCTGTGGGACGCGGTGGAGGCCGCCACCGGCGAGCCGGCCCGTTCGATCATGGACTCGTGGATCTTCCAGGGCGGCTTCCCGGTGGTCACCGCCCGCCTCACCGCCGAGGGCACCGGCGTGACCCTGTCCCAGCGCCGCTTCCGCTACCTCCCGGCCGCCGACGACGAGGCGACCGCCTGGCGGGTGCCGGTGCAGCTGCGGGCGTCGGTCGGTGGCAGCATCGTGCGCCGCCGGCTCGTGCTCGACGGGGGCGGCGCCGGGATCGACCTGGGCGGCCCCGTGGACTGGGTGGTCGTCAACGAGCGGGGCTGGGGCTTCTACCGCGTGGCCTACGGCTCCCGGTTGCGGGAGCGGCTCATCGCCGACCTCGACCAGCTCGACGCGGTGGAGCGGCTGGGACTGGTCAGCGACACCTGGGCCCAGGTGCTGGCGGCCGAGGCCCCGGTGTCGGCGTTCGTGGAGACGGCGGAGCTGCTGGCGGCCGACGAGGACCCGAGCGTGTGGAAGGTGATCGCCGACGGGCTGGTGGAGCTCGACCGCATCGTGCCCGACGCCAGCCGCGACGACCTGCGGGCCTTCGTGCGGTCCCTGGCCCGCCCCGTCTTCGACGGGCTGGGATGGACGCCGGCGGCCGGCGAGGACGAGCGCCGCTCGCGCCTGCGCCCGCTCCTGATCGTGACCCTGGGCGTGCTCGGAGCCGACGGGGACGTGCGGGCCACCGCCGCCGACATCCTGGCCACGGCCTCCCACACCGCCACGGACACGCCGGTGGACGCCGACGTGCTGGGCGCGGCCCTGGCCGTGGTGGCGGCCGGCGGCGGGCCGGCCGAGTACGAGGCCTTCCTGGCCTGCCACCGCGACGCGACCACGCCCCAGGAGGAGGTCCGCTACCTCTACGCCCTGGCCCGCTTCGAGGACGAGGCCCTGGTGCGGCGCACCGTCGACCTCGCCCTCACGTCGGTGCGGACCCAGAACGCCCCCTTCGTGCTCAGCCTGCTCCTGTCCAACCGGGCCGGCGCCACCCTGGTGTGGCCCCTCCTCGAGGAGCGCTGGGACGAGCTCACCGCCCGCCTGCCCGAGAGCCTGCAGGAGCGGGCCCTCGGCGGCATCACGTCCCTCTCCACGCCCGAGCTGGCGGCCCGGGTGCGGGCCTTCCTCGAGGCCCACCCGGTACAGGGCCGCGAGCGCACCGTCTCCCAGCTCCTGGAGCGCCTGGACGTGCTGGTGGCCCTGCGGGGCCGGGAGGCGGCCGGGCTGGGCCCGCTGCTCAGAAGCCGGACATCCCCACCATCGGCTGGTTGAGCCTGATGGCGCCGGTGGAGCCCTTGAAGGCGGCGTCGCCGAAGGCGAACACGCCGCCGTCCCGGGCCACCAGCCGGTAGCCGGCCCCGCTGATGCTGCGGCTCATCCCGACGATGGGCTGGGCCAGCTTGATGGCGCCGGTGGAGCCGCGGAACACGGCGTCGCCGAAGGCGAAGATGCCGCCGTCGGCGGCGACCAGCCAGTAGCCGTTGCCCGACGGCGTGGCCGCCATGCCCACGATGGGCTGAGCCAGCTTGATCCCGCCGGTGGAGCCCCGGAAGGCGGCGTCGCCGAAGGCGAACACGCCGCCGTCGGCCGCCACCAGCCAGTAGCCCCCGCCCGACGGCGTGGCCGCCATGCCCACGATGGGCTGAGCCAGCTTGATGGCGCCGGCGGAGCCGCGGAACACGGCCCCGCCGAAGGCGAAGATGCCGCCGTCCCTGGCCACCAGCCAGTAGCCGCTCCCGGCCGGGTTGGTGGCCATGCCGACGATGGGCTGGTTCAGCTTGATGGACCCGGTGGAACCCCGGAAGGCGGCGTCGCCGAAGGCGAAGATGCCGCCGTCGGCGGCGACCAGCCAGTACCCGGCCCGGGTGGGAGTGGCGGCCATGCCCACCATGGGCTGGTTGAGCCTGATGGCGCCGGTGGAGCCCTTGAAGACGGCGTCGCCGAAGGCGAAGATGCCGCCGTCGGAGGCGACCAGCCAGTACCCGGTGCCTATGGGCTGCGAGGTGGGCGTGGAGACGGGGGTGGTGACCGGCGCCCCGCCGGTGCCCCAGATGATGCGGACCACGTCCTGGCTGTCGTCGACGGGAGACGGCTTGCCGTCGTTGGCCGTCGTGTCGAACAGCGTCTCCCCGCCGCAGGTGGCCGTCTCGCCCGCCTTGCCGGTCATGGTGGGTGTCGTCGACGTCGTCCACGCGCACACCACGTCGACCCCGTTGGCGCCCTGGGTCACGGTGATCGAGCAGGTCCCGGCCGCCCCGGTGACGCACTGCCTGTCGGGGGTGGCAGGGGTGTTGCCCTTCCCCGGGAAGGAGATCGAGCCCTCGAAGAACTCCCACCTGACCGTCGTGTCGGCAACGGGCGTGCCGGCCATGTTGTAGGCGGTGGCCGTGAACGTGGCCGTCTCGTTCAGGCCCTTGCTCTGGGCGTCGGGCAGGACGTCGACGCCACGGTCGACCCACGTGACCCGCACGACGTCGGTGAGGTCGGGCTCGGCCGCCGCACCCGGGGCGGCGGTGTCGCCCGTGCGGCACGCGGCGGCGTCGGTCTGGCCCTCCTCGGGGGTGATGCAGTCGGCGGCGACGTCGTTGGCGGGCAACGTGTTGGCCAGGCGGCCCTCGGTGGCATCGGGATCGTGGGCCTCGTCGCCGTCGATCCATGCCCTGATGAGCGTGGTGCCGGCCGTCGGCGACGACACCGGCGGGATGGCGCAGGTGCTGTCGAGGCCGACGATCGTGCACTGCCTGTTGGCCTCGGTGGCGAGCGGGCCGCCCTCGAAGTCGAAGTTGATCTTGACGTTGCCGAGCCCGGGCGACCCCTGGCGGCCCAGCACCGTGGCGAAGAGGTGGGCGGTGAGCGTGACGCTGGTGCCGACGTCGACCGTCGTCACCTCCGGGGTGACCTGCAACATCGTCCCCGGCGCGTGCGTGGCCGACGCCGGCGGGGTGCCCGTGACCGCCGGGGCGACGGCTGCCACCAACGCGACGGCGCCGACCACCGATGCCCTGACCCACCGCATCCTGCGCACCTGGCACTCCTCCTGCCGCCGGCCGTTGTCGGCAGAGACTACCCGGGGTGCTACAACCGGTCGATGGCACAGGTGTGGGTCTTCGCCGTGGAGGACACCTCGGCCCAGGTGTGCTGGCGGGGGCTGCCGGCCGGTGCCACCATCTCCCTCGGCGACTCGTCGGTCGAGGTGACGGCCGGCGGGAGCGCCGGCGCGGCGTCGTTCCGGGACCTGCCGCCGGCCACGCGGCTCGACCTGCTGGTGCGCCGGCCCGGGGGCGGCGAGGCCCGGGTGGCGGAGACGGTGCGCACCCTCGATCCCCCGCCCGGCGAGCTGGTGTGCCGGTTCGCCACCGTCAACGACCTCCACATCGGCGAGCGCAGGTTCGGTCTCGTCCGGCACCTGCGCGACGACCCCTGGTCGGGGCTCGAGCCCTACCCCCTGCGCTGCGCCCGGGCCGCCCTCACCGAGGCCCGGGCCTGGGGCGCCGAGGCCATCGTGGCCAAGGGCGACCTCACCTACAAGGGCCGGCCGCAGCAGTGGGCCGACGTGGGACGGCTGCTGAGCGGGGTGGGCCTGCCGGTGGCGGCCGTGCTCGGGAACCACGACGTGGGGACACGGGCCGTCGACGGGCGGGACGCCCTGGCGGCGTCGGGGATCACCATCCCCCACGACCCGTTCGTGCTGGAGCTCCCCGGCATCAGCGTGGTGCTGGCGCACACCACGGTGGCCCACAAGGGCCACGGGGCCATGCCCGGCCCGCAGCGGGACCGGGTGGCCGAGCTGGTGGCCGCCGCCCCGGGGCCGGCCTTCGTGGCCCTCCACCACTACCCCCAGCGCTTCCGGCGGCCCACCACCTACCCGCCCGGCATCCCCGGCGACCAGGCCCGGGCCCTGCTCGACACCATCGCCGAGGCCAACCCGGCCAGCTTCGTGAGCACCGGGCACTCGCACCGCAACCGCCGGCGGTACCACCGGTCCCTCGTCGTGACCCAGATCGGGGCCACCATGCACTACCCCGGCACGTGGGCCGGCTACGCCGTGCACGAGGGCGGCATCCGCCAGGTCGTGCGCCGGGTGGCGGCGCCCGAGGCCATCGAGTGGACGGACCGGACCCGCCGGGCCGTGCTCGGGGTCTGGGGCCTGGTGGCGCCCGGCCTGCGCAGCCACCGCTGCTTCTCCCACACCTGGCCCCGCCGGAGCCGGGCCGGGTGGGGCGGGGGCTGACCCGGGGGCTACGCCTGGTCGCCGGCGCCGTCGTCCGGGGCGAGGGCGTCGATGCGGGCCTGGACCCGCGCCAGCCGCTCGGCAGCCAGGGCGTGGAGGCGGCCGGCCCGCTCGTACAGCTCCACCACCTCCTCGATGCCGATGGCGCCGTCGGCCATGCGCCCGGTCAGCTCCTCCAGCGCCTCCACCAGCTCCTCGTAGCTGAGCGACTCGTCCCCGCCGGTCACGGCCGCGCCCCCTCGACGCGGGCGGCCAGCCGGCCCGCGGCCAGCTGGATGTCGACACGCTCGCCCTCCGCCACCCCCGCCGCGTCCCGCACCACCGACCCGCCCTCGTCCCGCACCACGGCGTAGCCCCGCTCGAGGACCCGCTCCGGGGACAGGGCGTCGAGGTGGCGTGCCGCCCCGGCCAGCCGGGCCCGCTCCCCGGCGCAGCGCCGGCCGGCCGGGGCCCGCCACCCCACCCTGTCGAGACGGCCGGCCGCCGCGGCCAGGGCCCTGGCCGGGTGCACGAGCCGGATGGCGGCCCCGGCCTGGCGCAGCCGGGTCGCCGCCACCCCCATCCCGGCCCGCACCGCCCGCTCCCGGTCCACCGCCTCGAGCCGGGCCCGGGCCAGGTCGCGCCGGCGCTCCACCGAGGCGCGGCGCTCGAGCGAGAGCTGGTCCAGCTCGGCGACGAGCGCGGCCCGGTCGGGCACGACGGCCGCCGCCGCCAGGGAGGGTGTGCCGCAGCGCAGGTCGGCCACCTCGTCGCACAGCGGCCGGTCGCCCTCGTGGCCCACGGCCGACACCACCGGCGTGGCACAGGCGCAAATGGCCCGGCACAGGGTCTCGTCGCTGAAGGGGAGCAGCTGGGCCGCGTCCCCTCCGCCCCGGGCCAGGACGATGACCTCCACCTCGGGACGGGCGTCGAGGGCGGCGAGGGCGGCGCAGATGGCGTCGGCCGCGCCCGGGCCCGACACCGCGGCCGTGGCCCAGGCCATGGGGTAGCCGGGGAACCGGGCGGCCACGACCGACTCGATGTCGCCCCGGACCGCGGCCTCGGTGCCGCACACCACGCCGATGACGGCGGGCAGGCGTGGCAGGCGGCGGCGGGGCCGGTCCAGGAGGCCGTCGGAGCCGAGGCGCCGGCGGCGCTCGTCGATGGCGGCGGCAATGGCGCCGGCACCCACCGGCGACACCTCCTCGGCCACCAGCTGGAGCTGGCCCCGCTCGGGGACCCAGGCCACCGAGCCCGTCACCACCACCCGCTCCCCCGCCACCGCCCGGCACCGCGCCGCCCGGGCCGCCGGGCAGCGGACGCTGACCTGGACGACCCGGTCCCGCAGCGTGAAGTAGGTGCCGCCGGGGTGGGTGCGGGGCGCCACGACCTCACCCTCCACCGCGACGCGGCCGAGGGCCGACACGGACCTGGCGATCTCCGACGAGAGCCGCACCAGGCTCAGGCGGCGCACCTCGGACGTCCCGGCGAACAGCTCCCGTTGCACGCGCGCGAGCGTACGGCCCCCGATGCCGTGATTTCAGCGGCTCCGATGGGAAGAACACTCGAAGACACCGAAGGGAGGTGCCGTGGCCGTGGAGATCGACCTTGGCCTGCTGTTGCCCCGCGACGCTCGCACCATCCCCGTGGCGCGGCACATCTGCAGCGAGGCGTTGCGGGAGCTGGGGGTGGAGGACGAGTGCAGGAGCGACATCGAGGTGGCGCTCACCGAGGCGTGCACCAACGTCCTCCACCACGCCAGGGCAGGCGACCAGTACGAGGTGCAGGTGCTGCTGGCCGAGGCGGACTGCGTGATCCGCGTGGTGGACCACGGGAGCGGCTTCGACGCCGACGCACCGCGGTCCCCGGCCGGCGAGGGCGCGGAGAGCGGGCGGGGCATCACCCTCATGCACGCCCTCGTGGACAGCGTCAGGTTCGAGTCCCGGCCCGAGGCCGGCACCGTCGTCAGGCTGGAGAAGGAGCTGGCCTTCGCCGACGGTGCCCCGGTCAAGGCGCTGTCCCTGGACCCCCCGGCGCCGCCCCGGTAGCCGCCGGGCCGTCCGCGGGGAGGTCCGCCGGCTGTAGGACTGCGCCCGGGCCTGTATAGGATCACCCGAACGTTTCGAAGGAGCGACATGAACGTCTGGATCGACGCCGACCTGTGCACCGGCGACGGCATCTGCGCCGAGATCGCACCCGCCGTCTTCTTCATGGAGGACGACGGCCTGGCCTACGTGAAGGAGCCGAAGGAGCACTTCCCCGACCTGTCGGCCGACAAGAAGTTCAACGACCACCTGGGCCAGGGAGGTACCGCCAACGGCGTGGCCCGCATCCCCGATCCGCTGCTCGAGGACGTCATCGAGGCGGCCGAGGAGTGCCCGGGGGAGTGCATCTTCATCGAGCCGTAGGGAGGTCCGCCTCCCGGGCCCGCCGGGCCCGCCCGATGCCGTCCCTGCCCTCGAGCAGCACCCGCTGCAGCGGGCCGGCCAGGTCGCCTCTGCGCAGCACCGCCCCGACCGACTCCTCGACCCCGGTCTCCACCAGGTTGCGGGGGAACAGGCCGCGGGCCAGGCTCAGTGCCTCGTCGCGCGTCCGCTCGCCCCACCAGCGGGGCAGGGCGTCGAGATAGGGCTCGACGTAGGGGCGCAGGAGGTCGTCCTGGGCCGGCGGCCCGAACCCACCGGCGAGGGCCCGCAGGCGGGCCAGCGGCAGCTCGTCGGCGGCCAGGAGGGCCCAGGCCTCCTCCTTGGCCGCGACCGTGGGCCGCGACGCCAGGGCGGTGTCGGCCCGGCGCCGGCCGATGTCGGTGGGATCGCGCTCCGCCTCGGCCTGCACCAGGGCACCGCCGGCGTCCAGGCCGGCCTCGGCCAGCACCGAGACCACGTGCCACCGCAGGTCGGTGTCGACCTCGAGCCCCTCGACCACGGCGGTGCCGTCGAGCAGCCCCCGTGCGAACGACTCGGCCTCGGCCCCCTCGGCGAGGGAGACGAGGGCTCGGGCCCAGATGAGCTGCCTGTCCCCGCCCGGGTCGGCGCCGTCCAGCCCGGCCCGGGCCACCGCCGCCAGCCGGGCACGCGCCGCGGCCCGGTTGGCCGGGTCGCCGTACAGCTCGATGGCGGTGCCGGCCTGGCCCAGCAGGCGCTGGAGGGTGGCGTCGTCGGGCTCGCCCGGGGCGTGGGCCGCCACCAGGTCGACCCAGCGGCGGGTGGCCAGCTCGGCGTCGCGCACCATGTCCCACGCCGACGCCCAGCACAGGGTGCGGGCCATCGGGTCGGCGATGGAGCCCAGGTGGGCCTCGACGGTGGCCAGCGACCGGGCGTCGAGGCGGACCTTGGCGTAGGCGAGGTCCCCGTCGTTGACGAGGACCAGGTCGGCGACCCGCTCGCCGGCCAAGCCGGCCACCTCGGTGCGCTCGCCGGCCACGTCCAGCTCCAGCCGGCGCCGGCGGGCCAGGCCGTCCGGCCCCAGGTCGTACAGGCCCAGGCCAAGGCGGTGGGAGCGGAGGGTGCCGAGGCCGGGCTGGCCCTCCTGGACCAGGGCGGCCGAGGTGTACGCCCCGCCGGCCTCTGCCATCTCGGCCCGCAGGGTGTTGATGCCCGCCGTCTCCAGCCACTCCTTGGACCAGGCGCCGAGGTCGCGCCCGCTGGTCTCCTCCAGCGCCGCGAGGAAGTCGCCGAGGCGGGCGTTGCCCCACTCGTGGCGCCAGAAGTACGTGCGCACCCCTTCGGTGAACGCGTCCTGGCCCACCCAGGCCACGAGCTGCTTGAGGACCGAGGCCCCCTTCGAATAGGTGATGCCGTCGAAGTGGAGGCGCACGGCGTCGGTGTCGACGATGTCGGCGGAGATGGGGTGGGTGGAGGGGAGCTGGTCCTGGCTGGCGGCCGCCGCCTTGGTGCCGGCCGCGAAGCGCAGCCAGCTGTCCGTGAACCGGGTGGCCCTGGAGAGGGCATGGGTGGCCATGTAGGTGGCGAAGCTCTCGTTGAGCCACAGGTCGTCCCACCACCGCATGGTGACCAGGTCGCCGAACCACATGTGGGCCATCTCGTGCAGGAGGGTGGAGGCCCGGCCCTCCCGGGCCGCCTCGGTGACCCGGGACCGGTACACCATGCGCTCGTTGAACGTGACGCAGCCGGGGTTCTCCATGGCGCCGAAGTTGAACTCCGGCACGAAGAGCTGGTCGTACTTGGTGAACGGGTACGGGCAGTCGAACTCCGCGGCGAAGAAGTCGAGGCCCTGGCGGGTGAGGGTGAACAGCTCGCCGGCGTCCAGGTGGGCCGCCAGCGACTCCCGGCAGTACAGGCCGAGGTCGATGGGGCCGTGGCTGTCGCGGACCACGTGGTAGGGGCCGGCCACCACTGCGGCCAGGTACGGGGGCAGCGGCGGCGTTGGCTCGAAGCGCCAGAGGCCGTCGTCGGCCCGCTCCGCCACCTTGGCGTTGGACACGACCTCCCAGCCGGCGGGAGCCCGGACGGCGATGGTGAACGAGCCCTTGAGGTCGGGCTGGTCGAAGCAGGCGAAGACGCGGTGGGCGTCGAAGGGCTCGAACTGGGTGTGGAGGTAGACCCTGCCGTCCACCGGGTCCACGAAGCGGTGCAGGCCGACCCCGGTGTGCTGGTAGGCGCACTCCGCCACCACGTGCAGCCTGTTGTTGGCCAGCAGGCCCCGGACGGGGAAGCGGCCCCGCTCGGGCTCGTAGGCGGCGACGTCGAGGGGCCGGTCGTTGATCGACACCTCCCGGACCGCGACCGCGTCGAGGTCGACGAAGGTGGGCTGGCCCACCAGGTTGCCCTGGAAGGTGATGGTGGTGTCGCTCACGAACGTGTCGTCGCCGGTGGTGAGGTCGAGGAGGACCTCGTACGACACGCGGGAGGTGTAGGAGGCCCGGTGCTCGGC
>JBQTJJ010000085.1:0-2756 GCA_052387235.1 Actinomycetota bacterium | reverse complement strand
ACCTGGGCGACGTGGCCGAGCTCTCGATCTTCCCGGCCACCCACTACGTGGCCGGCGACGAGCGCATGAGGAAGGCCATCTCCGGCATCGAGGTCGAGCTGCAGCAGCGCCTGGCCTGGTTCGAGTCCCAGGGCAAGCTGCTCGAGGCCCAGCGGCTGCGCATGCGCACCCAGTACGACCTGGAGATGATGGCCGAGGTCGGGGTGTGCAACGGCATCGAGAACTACAGCCGCCACATCGACGGGCGCCGGGCCGGCCAGCCCCCCCACACCCTGCTCGACTTCTTCCCCGACGATTACCTCCTCGTCATCGACGAGAGCCACGTCGCCGTCCCTCAGCTCCACGGCCAGTACGAGGGCGATCGCTCTCGCAAGGAGACGCTCATCGACCATGGGTTCCGCCTGCCCTCGGCCGCCGACAACCGCCCCCTGCGCTTCGACGAGTTCTACGAGCGGGTCAACCAGGCCGTGTTCCTCAGCGCCACGCCGTCGCCGTACGAGATTCAGCAGTCGTCCCAGGTGGTGGAGCAGATCGTGCGGCCCACCGGGCTGGTGGACCCGGAGGTGATCGTCAAGCCCACCAGGGGCCAGATCGACGACCTGATCCAGAACATCAACGAGCGGGTGGAGGTGGGGGCCCGGGTCCTGGTCACCACCCTCACCAAGAAGATGGCCGAGGACCTCACCGACTACCTGCTGGAGATGGGGGTGCGGGTGCGGTACCTGCACTCCAACATCGACACCATCCAGCGCATCGAGATCCTGCGGGACCTGCGCCTGGGCGAGTTCGACGTGCTGGTGGGCATCAACCTGCTGCGTGAGGGGCTGGACCTGCCCGAGGTGTCCCTGGTCGCCATCCTCGACGCCGACAAGGAGGGGTTCCTCCGCAGCGAGACCTCGCTCATCCAGACCATGGGCCGGGCCGCCCGCAACGTGGACGGCCAGGTGATCATGTACGCCGACAAGGTCACCGACTCCATGCAGCGGGCCATCTCCGAGACCCAGCGCCGGCGGGCCGTGCAGCAGGCGTACAACGCCGAGCACGGCATCGACCCCCAGACCATCCGCAAGGCCGTCACCGACATCCTGGCCCAGCTGCGGCCGGACGAGACGGCGCCGATGCCTGGCAAGGACCGCCGCTCCCGGCGCCGCGACCGCAGCGACTTCGCCGAGCTGCCCCGCGACGAGCTGGCCCGCCTCATCCGCACCCTGGAGGAGGAGATGCACGAAGCCGCCGCCGACCTGCGTTTCGAGTACGCGGCCCGGCTCCGCGACGAGATCTCCGACCTCAAGAAGGAGCTGCGGGAGGTCTCGGTCTGACCCTCCCCCCGGCGCTGCGCCGGCCCCTGCCGGCGTGCGCCCTGCTCCTCGCCGTGTACGTGGTGCTCTCGCTCTTCAACGACCCGCGGGCCTACCTGGGCACCGACACCGGCGGAAAGGTCGCCACCCTCGAGGTGATGAAGGAGCGGGCCAGCCTCGACCCCGACATCGGCTACTGGGCCGAGCGCTGGGACCCCGAGGGCCGGGTCCATCCCCTCTACTACACGTCCCACGTGGGCGACCGGTGGGTGAACGTCACCACCCTCCCGATGCTCTACGCCGGCTACCCCCTATACCGGCTGGGCGGCTACCGCCTGGCCCTTCTCCTCCCCATGGTGGGCTCCGTCCTGGCCGCGCTGGCGGCCCGGGCCCTGGCCCGGCGCCTGGGGGGAGGCGACGGCTGGGCCGCGTTCTGGCTGGTGGGACTGGCCTCGCCGCTCACGATCTACGCCCTCGACTTCTGGGAGCACTCGCTCGGGGTGGCGGGGATGGCGTGGGCCCTGGTCCTCCTGGTGGACCTGGTGGAGGGCCGGCGGGGCTGGCCCGCCGCCATGGCAGCCGGGGCCCTGTTCGGCGCCGCCGCCACCATGCGCACCGAGGCCCTGGTCTACGCCCTGGTGGCGGTCGGTCTCGCCTGCACGTTCGTCCTGGTCCGCCGGCGCCGGCTGGTCCAGGCCGTGGTCGCCGGCCTGGCCGCTGCCGCCGGCCTGGCCGTCCCGGTCGCGGCCAACATGGCGCTGGAGCACGCCGTGCTCCGCGACCCGATCCGCCTGGAGCGGGCCACGGGGACGGCGTCGGCCGCCACCTCCTTCACCGGCGAGGTGGGCGGCAAGCGGCTGGAGGAGGCGCTGCTCAACGCGGCCGCCATCACCCCCCGGATGGAGCCGGTGTCCTACCTGGAGGGCGCCGCCCTGGCCGCCCTCCTCGCCTTCGTGGCGGTGCGAGCCTCCCGCCCCGGCGACGCCGGCCCGGCCGTGTTCGCCCTGGCCGGCGCCGGGCTGCTCTACCTGATCCGCTTCGGGTACGGCCCCGGGTTCGTTCCCGGTCTGGTGGCGGCCACGCCGCTGGCCGTCATCGGCCTCGTGCTCGGATGGCGGTCGCCGGCCTCCCGCTACCTGCTGGCGGTCGGGCTGGCCGCCCTGCCCATCGTGTGGGCCACCCAGTTCCAGGGCGGCGCCGCCCCCCAGTGGGCCGGCCGCTACCTGCTGGCGAGCGGCCTCGCCTTCGGCGTGGCCGGCGTGGTGGCCCTGCCCCGCCTCCGCCGATGGGCGGCCGTGTCGCTGGTGGCGGCGGCGGCGGTCGTCACCGGGTTCGGCCTGATGTGGACGTCCATCCGCACCCACGACATCGGCCGTGCGTCGGCGGCCCTGGCGGCCCGGCCCGAGCCCGTCCTGGTCTCGAGGGTGGGGCACCTGCCCCGGGAGGGAGGCGCCTTCT
>JBQTJJ010000084.1:0-2132 GCA_052387235.1 Actinomycetota bacterium | reverse complement strand
CGCTTCCCCATCGTCCCCCGCCACGTGTGGGAGGGCATCGCCCAGCCCCTCGACGTCACCGACCCGGAGCTGCTGGTGGGCTCGGGGCCGTACCGGCTGACGGCGTTCGACCCCAAGAGGTCGGGTTACGAGTTCGAGGCCAACGACGACTACTTCCTGGGCCGGCCCTTCGTGAAGCAGGTGGGCTTCCACCAGGTGAACGACGAGCTGATCGCGCTCCGGGCCGGCGACATCGACAGCGCCGAGACGCCGGTGGGCCGCCCCACCCGCCAGGCCCTGTCGGCCTTCGGCGACACGGACACCTACGGCATCCTGGCCGGCAAGCCCGACTTCTTCGCCGCCCTGTCGTGGAACCTCTCCCTGCCCGGTCCCACCTCCGACGTGCGCTTCCGCCGGGCCTGCGCCATGGCCCTCGACCGTTCCGAGATGGTGGCGCGCCTGCTGGGCGACGGCGAGCCCGGCAACCCCGGCGTGCTGCCGCCCGACCACGCCTTCCACGCCGACGTGGAGCAGTACGCCTTCGACGTGGCCGGCGCCAACGCCCTGCTGGACGAGGCCGGCTACCCCCGCAAGAAGGGCTCCGAGGGGGTGCGGGTGGGGCCCGGCGGCGAGGACCTGCGCCTCACCCTGCTCACCTTCCCGGAGGGGGCGGCGACGGCCGAGATCCTCAAGCAGTCGCTGGCCGCCATCGGCGTGGAGCTGGAGTTCCAGCCGTCGGACTTCTTCACCGCCATCGCCGGCGGCCTGATGACCAGGTACGAGATGGCCCTGCTGTTCTTCGGCGGCGTGCGCCGCGACCCCGACTCCCTGCGCACCATGCTGGCCTCGTCCACCGCCGGCACCGGGATCTTCCACGCCCTGGGCTGGGCCAACGCCGAGTTCGACACCCTGGCCGACCAGCAGCTGGTGAACCTGGACGACGCGTCCCGCAAGACCCAGGTGGCCCGCATGCAGGAGCTGGTGGCCGAGGACCTGCCCTTCCTCGTCCTCTACTACTCGGTGCCCTACTACGTCTACCGCCGCCAGGTGTTCGACCAGTGGTCGGCCGAGGGCGAGGCCAAGTTCTCGCTGGTGACGGGGCGGGCCGGCGGCGGGCTGGCCATCCGCCCCATCGCCGGCTGACGAGCGACGGCCCGGCGAGGACCGCGATGACGCCGCCCGACCACACCGCACCCGCCGAGCTGGAGCGGGAGCCGCCCCTGCGGTCGCCGGCGCCGGCCGAGGCCATGGCCGACCAGCTGCGCCTGCCCAGCGGGCCGCTGGCGCCGGTCACCGCCGTGCTCCTCAACCACCGCAACCGCCACCTCATCGAGCGCTCGATCGACGCCCTCGGCGTGGAGCCGGGCAGCCGGGTGCTCGACGTCGGCTTCGGCGGCGCCGCCAGCCTGGGGCTGCTGCTCCGGCGGGCGGCCCACGTGTGCGGCATCGACCCGTCGCCCGAGATGGTCCGGCGGGCCCGGCACCTCCTGGGCGACGACGTGGCGGCCGGGAGGCTGGCGGTGGAGGTGGCGGCCGTCGACCGCATCCCCTTCGCCGCCGGCCACGTCGACCGGGTGCTCACCGTCCAGACGGTGTACTTCTGGGCCGACACCCGGGCCGGCCTGGCCGAGGTCCGCCGGGTCCTGGCCCCGGGCGGGACCTTCGTGGTGGCGATGATGCCCCGGGCGGCCCAGGAGCACCACGGCTTCCGGGAGCTGGGCTACAACGTGTACGGCGCCGGCGACCTGGGCGCCCTGCTGGAGGAGGCCGGCTTCCTCGACGTCGCCGGCGACGGCGCCGGCGGCCCGGACGACCCGGTGGTGCTGGTGGCCCGCCGGCCCTGAGGGACTGCGAGTCAACTACGTGAGTGAAGGGGCGACGCCGGTCTGCTTGTCGATCCGGAAGGAACCCTTACCGGACAAGTGAAATTCGAGGAACCCCGGGCAGACCGGCGTCGCCCTTTCCGAGCAGGTAGTTGACTCGGCAGTCCCTTAGGGCGGACGCTCGTCGCCCCGTGCACCACGACCCTCCGCGGGCTCGCGAGCGAGGTCGTGCTGGAGCCGGGAGGCGACCCGATACCGAGGCGGTCAGCCGTCAACCTCGATTCGGTCGAGAGCGCGTCGCTGGCCGTCCTCGTCGAGCGGCTCGGTCGG
>JBQTJJ010000083.1:0-1560 GCA_052387235.1 Actinomycetota bacterium | reverse complement strand
GGCTACTGGCTGGTCGCCTCCGACGGCGGGATCTTCGCCTTCGGCGACGCCAGGTTCCTCGGCTCCACCGGGGCCATCAAGCTCAACCAGCCCATCGTGGCCATGGCCGTCAGCGCCACCGGCCTCGGGTACCGCTTCGTGGCCTCCGACGGCGGGGTGTTCTGCTTCGGCGACGCCCGCTTCCTCGGCTCGGCCGCCAACCAGGGCGTGACCATCACGGCCATGGCCGGCCCCGCCCGCTGAGCCCGGCCCGGTTCTGGTAGGCGGACCGACACGGGTTCCGTGTCGGTGCGCCTACCAGAAGGGTCGTTCCGCCGGGCGCTGCCGGCGCCCACGGCCGGCCGGCGCCCTCGGCAGGACTCGAACCTGCGCAACCGGCTCCGGAGGCCGGTGCTCTATCCGCTGAGCTACGAGGGCTGGGATGCTGCGTGCCCGACGGATCGCGCCGGGCCGGCGGCGTGCCCGACTGGTCGGGCAACCGCTGCCCGTCGAGACTACTGCCACTGCGGGACGGCGTTTCCGGCGGGCATCTGGGGCACAGTCGGCGAAGCTGTCACGAAGGGCCCCAGGTTGTCGATAGTTTGACGGGAACGTGGGCGTGCCCGGGGCTGGCGGAGGCGCGTGGGTGCGACTCCGTCGATGAGCCCTGTGCCGTGTGAGCAGAGGGAGTGACAATGGAATCGATCCAGGTGACCTCGCGGCGGCGCGTGCGCCTCGGCCTGGCGGCTGCGTGGCTACTGGCGGTCGCCGCCCTTCTGATCACCATGGGTTGGGGGGGGAGCCGACCGGTGGAGGCGGCCACCTCCTCCGGCTACTGGCTGGTCGGCTCCGACGGCGGCATCTTCTCCTTCGGCGACGCCAAGTTCGCCGGGTCCACCGGCGCCCTCACCCTGAACAGGCCCATCGTGGGCATGGCCCCGACGCCCTCGGGCAAGGGCTACTGGCTGGTCGCCTCCGACGGCGGCATCTTCGCCTTCGGCGACGCCAGGTTCTTCGGCTCCACCGGCGCCATCAGCCTGGCCAAGCCCATCGTGGGCATGACCCCGAGCCCCACCGGGGCCGGCTACTGGCTGGTCGCCTCCGACGGCGGCATCTTCGCCTTCGGCGACGCCAGGTTCTTCGGCTCCACCGGCGCCATCAGGCTGAACAACCCGATCGTCGGCATGGCCGCCAACCCCACCGGGGCCGGCTACTGGCTGGTCGCCTCCGACGGCGGCATCTTCGCCTTCGGCGACGCCAGGTTCTTCGGCTCCACCGGGGCCCTCAAGCTCAACAAGCCCATCGTGGGCCTGGCGGCGATGCCACCCCTCGGCGACGTCACCCCGCCCACGGTGGTGGTCAACCAGGCCGCCGGTCAGGCCGATCCCATCAACGCCGGCCCCGTCAACTTCACGGTCGTGTTCAGCGAGGCCGTCACCGGCTTCACCGCCTCTGACGTCACCGTGGGCGGCACCGCCGGCGGCACCAAGACGGCCAGCGTCACCGGCAGCGGCACCACCTACAACGTGGCCGTGAGCGGCATGACCACCACCGGCACCGTCACCGTGTCGGTCCCGGCCG
>JBQTJJ010000082.1:0-23306 GCA_052387235.1 Actinomycetota bacterium | reverse complement strand
TCCCGGTTCCGCCACCGCCGTCCCACGCCACCGAAGCTGCCGACCGTCGCGTGGATCAACGAACCCACCCCCGAAGCACTCATCAGATCCGCATGAGAAGTTGTCTCACGGGGCTTGACACGTTCCGAGCCCGCCTTACCGCGGCAACCCTCGCCGTGACGGGGGTCATCGGGTACGGGGTCCCTCAGGGCGACACGACCCCTGGTCGAGCCCGAGAGGAGAATCGAACTCCTGACCTACGCATTACGAGTGCGTTGCTCTGCCGTCTGAGCTACCCGGGCGGGGAGCGTTCAGCGTAGCGGGACGCCTGCGGCTCAGGTCCCGAGGCGGCCGAGCCGGACGAGCAGGGCCTGGAGGAGCAGGCCCACGCCGGCGTTGCGGGCGAGGGCCTCGTTGGCGGTCGTTACGGCGTCGATGGCGGCCAGGCTGGCCCGGGGGTCGCCGGCCGTCGCCAGCCGGTCCCGGTAGGCGCCGGCCAGGGTGGCCAGCCCGAAGCGCAGCTCGTCGGTGCGCACCCTCCGCTCCTCCCGCCTGTGGCGGGCGTCGAGCTCCTTGCGCTCGCCGGCGCGCTCGCCGTAGAGGCGGGCCCGCTCGGCCAGCTCGGCCAGCTCGGCCGCCTGCCGGGCCTTCAAGGGCTCCACCACCGTCTCCAGCCCGGCCTGCAGCTCCTCGGCCAGGACGGCGGCGGCGGCGCCGGTGCCGTCGAGGCGGGCCGGTGCGTCCCGCCAGGCCGACCGGCGGGCGGCGAAGCCGGCGTCGGACGCGAGGAGGCGGGCCCGGTCGACGCGGCCGCCCGAGGCCTCGGCCGCGTCGGCCGCCAGCTCCGGGGCCAGGCCCTCGCCCACCAGGATCGCGACCAGGGCGTCGGTGGGTACAGGGTCGAAGTCCACCCTGGCGCAGCGGCTGGCGATGGTGACGAGCTCGGCCGGCACCTGCTCGGCCAGGATGACGAAGACGGTGGTCTCGGGCGGCTCCTCGATGGTCTTGAGCAGCGCCGGCGCCGCCTGCTCCACCAGGTGGAAGTCGACGAGGATCAGGACCTTGCGCCGCCCCTCCACCGGGCTGGTGGCCGCGGCGCGGCCGATCTCCCTGGCGTCGCCCACCGTGATGTAGGGACCCGACCGCTCCCGCACCACCACGTCGGGGTGGACACCGGCGAGCACCCGGCGGCAGTCGCCGCACGCGCCGCAGCCGCCGTGGGGGCAGAGGAGGCCGGCGGCGAAGGAGCGGGCCGCCGCCCGCTTGCCGGTGCCGGGCGGCCCCACCAGCAGGTAGGCGTGGACGGGGGACGGCGCCGCGCTCCGGAGCCGGGCCACGGCCCGGTCCTGGCCCACCACCGCCGCGTACAGGTCCTCGCCGCTCATGACGACCGGCCCACCACGTCCGCCACTGCGCCCCATACCCGCACGGCCACCTCCTCCACCGTGCCCCGCCCGTCGACGACGCGCCACAGGGCCGGCTCGGCCTCGGCCATGGCCCGGAAGCCGTCCACCACCCGGATGTGGAAGTCCGGTCCCTCGGCCTCGAAGCGGTCGGGCCGGCCCCTCCGGGCCTCGGCCACGCCCGCCGGCAGGTCCAGCAGCACCACCACGTCCGGCCACAGCCCGCCGGTGGCCCAGTCCGACAGGTAGCGCACCTGGTCGAGGGGCAGGCCACGTCCGTGACCCTGGTAGGCGAGGGACGAGTGCGAGAAGCGGTCGGTGACCACGTCCCGGCCGCCGGCCAGCGCCGGCGCCACCACCTCGGCCACGTGCTGGGCCCGGGCCGCAGCCATCAGCAGGGCCTCGGCCCGCGGGTCGAGGCCGCGCACCGAGCGGTCGAGGAGGATGGCGCGCACCTGCTCACCCACCCGGGTGCCGCCCGGCTCGCGGGTGAGCACGGCGTCGAGGCGGGCGGCCAGGAGGGCGGCCTGGGTGGACTTGCCGCAGGCCTCACCGCCCTCGAAGGCGACGAGCCGCCCCCGTGCGCCCGTCACGGTTCGGTGCGGGCGTCACGCAGGCCGCGGAAGGCGATCAGCCCGGCCACCACGATGATGACGCCGCCCAGCCAGAGCGTCAGCCGGACACCGGGGAGGGCCACCGACCAGCCGCCCAGCGCCACCGACCGGTCGACGAGGGAGTGGGAGAGGCCGTCCAGGAGCCGGGACACCACGGGCGCCAGGGTGAAGGCGAGCAGGAGGCAGAAGCGCACCAGGGTGTAGAGCAGGGCGAAGATCCTGCCACGGAGCTCGTCGTCCACGTTGGTCTGAAGGATCGTGAAGCCCAGGATGTACACCGACCCGGCGCAGAGCCCGAGGGTGGCCGCGAACACCAGGGCCAGGGTGAGGTTCGACATGCTGGCGGCGGTGATGAGGGAGGCGCCGGCGCCCAGCACCGAGGCCACGAAGATCTTCTCGTGCGGGATCCGCTTCTGCAGCACGCTGAGGCCCACGATCCCGCCGGCCACGCCGAAGCCCAGGGCGGCGAGCAGCAGGCCGAACCCGGCCGTGCCGGCGCCGTAGATCCTGTCGGACGCCACCGGCCCGAGCGGCACGACCATCCCGCCGCCGATCAGGCCCGTGCCGATGCCGAGGATCACGGCCCGCACCACGGTGCTCTCCCTGATGAACCGGCCGCCCTCGGCCAGCTCCCGGAAGGTGCGGCGGAAGTCGATGCCGCCCTTCCCGGTCCGGGGTCGGTCGGACCGGGGCAGGGCCAGGGTGGAGATCATCAGGGCCGAGGCGAAGAAGGTGAACACGTCGACGTAGATGGCCACGAACTCCCGGTCGACCTTCAGGGCCTCCAGGGCGTCGATCCGCGACAGCCACGACGCCACGGTGGCCAGGAAGGCGAACAGGGCCGACCCGATGGGGAACGTGCCGTAGGCCGCCACGAGGGACAGCGAGTTGGCGTTGGCCAGGAACTCGGGCCGCACCAGGTTGGGCACCGACGCCTCCTTGGCCGGCGACCACAGGAGGGTGAAGATCTCGAGCAGGAGGGAGGCGAAGAACAGGCCCGGGATGGTGTCGACAAAGGGCAGGGTGGCCAGCACCAGGCCCCTGCCGACGTCGCAGGTGACCATGACCTTCTTGCGGTCCCAGCGGTCGATGAAGACGCCGGCGGCCGGCGCCAGGAAGAACCCGGGCACCAGCCGGGCCGAGAGCACGATGGCCACCGCCGTCTCCGGCGAGGAGCCCCCGACCCGGGCGGCGATGGCGGTGAGGGCCACGAAGCCGATCCAGTCGCCGAGCGAGGACACGACCTGGGCCAGCCACAGCCGGAAGAAGGCGTGCGAGCCGAAGAGGCGCACCAGCGATGCCGGCACCGCGGCCGGATCGGGGATCGGCCGGGGGGCCGGCGGCGGCGCGGGCACGCCGGGTTCGGGGGTCGTGGCCAGGAGTGGAACGGTCGGCTCGTCCTCCTCCACGCGCGGCTTCCTCCGTCGGGACGCCTCGGCCACCGCGTCAGGCTACGGGATGGAGGCTCGCCGGCCGCGCCCTACCCCGTCTTCTTGACCCGCTTGGCCGGCGCCTTCCTGGCCTTGGCCGCCGCCTTGGCCGGCGCCCGCTTCTTCTTGGGCGCCGGTCCCTTGGCCCGCTTGTCGGCCAGGAGCTCGGCCGCCCGCTCGGGCGTGATGGCCTCCACCGTCTCGCCCCGCGGCACGGTGACGTTGACCTCGCCGTCGGTGATGTAGGGGCCGAAGCGGCCGTCCTTGATCACCATGGGCGAGCCGGAGGCGGGGTCGGCCCCGAGCTCGCGCAGTGGCGCAGCCGCCTGCTGGCCCCGGCGCTGCTTGGGCTGGGCGTAGACCGCCAGCGCCTCCTCCAGCGTCACCGTGAAGAGCTGCTCCTCCGACGTGAGGCTGCGGCTGTCGGCGCCCTTCTTCAGGTAGGGACCGTAGCGACCGTTCTGGGCGACTATCTCCTCGCCGTCGGCCGGATCGGTCCCCACCACCCGGGGGAGGGTGAGGAGCCGGAGGGCGTCCTCGAGGGTGACGGCGTCGGGGGTCATGGTCTTGAACAGCGAGGCGGTGGCCGGCCTGGCCCCCTTCTCGCCGCCCTCGACCTCGCCCAGCTGCACGTACGGTCCGTAACGGCCCGCCTTCACCATCACCGGCTGCCCGGTGGCGGGATCCTCTCCGAGGACGCGATCGCCACTGGGTGCGTCCAGCAGCTCAGTGGACCGCTCCACCGTGAGCTCGTCGGGCGCCGTCTCGTCGGGCACCGAGGCCCGGTCGTCGCCCCGCTGCAGGTAGGGCCCGTAGCGGCCCACCCGCACCACGATCTCCCGCCCCTCGGCGTCGGTGCCGATGGGGATGGAGTTGATCTCGCGGGGGTCGATCTGGTCCAGCCGCTCCGCCACCAGGGTCTTGAGGCCGGGCGCTTCCGCACCGAAGTAGAACCGGCTCAGCCACGGCACCCGCTCCTGGCGGCGGGCTGCGATCTCGTCCAGGTCGTCCTCCAGGCGGGCCGTGAAGCCGTAGTCCACCAGCTCGGAGAAGTGCTGCTCCAGCAGGTTCACGACCGCGAAGGCGGTGAAGGTGGGGACGAGGGCCTGGCCCCGCTTCCAGGCGTAGCCCCGATCCTGGATGGTGGAGATGATGGTGGCGTAGGTGGACGGCCTCCCCACCCCCTTCTCCTCCAGCGCCTTGACCAGCGAGGCGTCGGTGTAGCGGGGCGGCGGCTGGGTCGTGTGGGACTTCGGATCCAGCTCCCGGAGGACGAGGGCGTCGCCGGCGGCCATGGCGGGAAGCCGCACCTCCCGGTCCTCCAGGACGGCCTCGGGATCGTCGGACCCCTCCACGTAGGCCCGGAAGAAGCCGGGGAAGGTGATGACCTTGCCGCTGGTGGCCAGCTCGGCGTCCTCGCCGGCCGACGAGGTGGCGCCGATCCGCACCTGCACGGTGTTGCCCACGGCGTCGGCCATCTGCGACGCCACCGTGCGCTTCCAGATCAGCTCGTACAGCCGCAGCGAGTCGCGGTCGAGGGCGCCGGCCACCTGGTCCGGGGTGCGGAAGTCGTCGCCGGCGGGGCGGATGGCCTCGTGGGCCTCCTGGGCGTTCTTCACCTTGCGGGCGTACTGGCGGGGCTTGTCGGGCACGTACTGCGGGCCGTAGAGCTGGGCCGCCTGGCGCCGGGCCGCGGCCACCGCTGCCTCCGACAGGCTCGTGCTGTCGGTGCGCATGTAGGTGATGAACCCGTTCTCGTACAGGCGCTGGGCCACCTGCATGGTGCGCTTGGAGTCGAACCGCAGCTGGCGGCCCGCCTCCTGCTGCAGGGTCGAGGTCATGAACGGGGCGTAGGGCGCGCGCCGGTAGGGCTTCTCCTCCACCGACCGGACGGCGAAGGCCGACCCGGCCAGCCGCCCGGCCAGGGCCCGGGCACCCTCCTCGTCCAGGCGCACCACGTCGGCGCCGGGCTTGAGCGAGCCGTCCTGGGAGAAGTCCTTCCCGGTGGCGAGGCGCGTGCCGTCGAGCGCCACCAGGGCGGCACCGAAGGAGCTCTCCTCCCTGGCCAGGACGGCCTCCAGGTCCCACCAGCCGGCGGCCCGGAAGCGCATGCGCTCCCGTTCCCGCTGGACGATCATGCGGGTGGCCACGCTCTGGACCCGCCCGGCCGACAGGCGCGGCTTGATCCGCCGCCACAGGACGGGCGACACCTCGAAGCCGTACAGGCGGTCGAGGAGGCGGCGGGTCTCCTGCGCGTCCACCAGCGGCATGTTGAGGGCGCGGGTCTCCTCCACGGCCCGGCGGATGGCCGGCGCCGTGATCTCGTGGAACACCATGCGCTTCACCGGGACCCGGGGCGACAGCACCTCCTGCAGGTGCCACGCGATGGACTCGCCCTCCCGGTCCTCGTCGGTGGCGAGGTAGACCTCGCTGGCGTCCTTCACCAGGGCCTTGAGCTTCTTCACCACGTCCCGCTTGCGGCTGGACACGACGTAGAGGGGCTTGAAGTCGTTGTCGACGTCGATGCCGAGGCGGGCCCACGACTCCCCCCGGTAGGCGGCCGGGACCTCGGCCGCGTCGTCGGGCAGGTCGCGCACATGGCCCACGGACGACTCGACCACGTAGTCCGGGCCGAGGTAGCCCGCGATGGTCTTCGCCTTGGCGGGTGACTCGACGATCACGAGGGGCTTGGGCATGCGGTGTACGAGCGTGGGGGGCACGGGCGCCGATGTCAAACGGGCCGGGGCCCCGGCCGGGCCGGGGGGGCCGTCTAGCCTCCCCCGTCGTGGACCTCCTGCACCCCGACCACCTGCTCACGACCTTCGGCACGATCGGGCTCATCGCCGTCGTGTTCGCCGAGTCGGGCCTCCTGTTCGGCTTCTTCCTCCCCGGCGACTCCCTTCTGTTCACGGCCGGGGTGTTCGCGGCGGCCGGGAAGCTCAACCTGGGCGTGATCCTGGTCGGGGTGTTCCTGGCGGCCGTCGCCGGCGACCAGGTGGGCTACGCCTTCGGCAACAAGGTGGGGCCGGCCTTGTTCCGCCGGCCCGACTCCAGGTTCTTCAAGAAGCAGCACCTGGAGCGGGCCCAGCAGTACTTCGACGAGCACGGGCCGAGGACCATCGTGCTGGCCCGCTTCGTCCCGATCGTGCGGACCTTCGCCCCGATCGTGGCCGGGATGGGGGAGATGCGCTACCGCACCTTCGCCATCTACAACGTGCTCGGGGGCCTGCTCTGGGGCGTCGGCGTGACCCTGCTCGGCTTCGTGCTGGGCGAGGCCATCGACATCGACCGCTACCTGTTGCCGGTCATCGCCGTCATCGTGGGCGTTTCCTTGCTCCCCGTGCTGGCCGAGCTGCGCCGTTCCCGGAATCACCGCCAGCCGGCCGGGACGGACCACCGGGCCCGCTGACCTCCGGCCCCAGGGCCGACTTCGCGTTCCGCAGCTGGGCCCGCAGGTCGGCTTCCTCGTCGCCCAGGTCGAAGATCCACCGGTCGAGGGCGCGCACGGCCAGATCGAGCGGGCGCTCGCCGCCCGAGATCTCGTGGGAGCCGGCCGGTGCGGCCGGGACGGGCGACATCTGGGCCGCCGTCCCGCCGGCGGCCGGGGTCGAGCCGCCCGAGATGCCGCCCGAGCGGCGCTTGGAGAAGGCGATGGCGCCGCCCAGCACCACCAGCGCCAGCCCGGCCACCGTGAAGCGGGCCGCGTCGTTGTCCTGGAGGTTGATGACGGCGGGGAGGATCAGCAGCGAGACCAGGTTCATCACCTTGATCAGCGGGTTCAGGGCGGGACCGGCCGTGTCCTTGAACGGGTCCCCCACGGTGTCGCCGATGACGGCGGCCTTGTGCGCCTCGGAACCCTTGCCCCCCTCGTGGCCGTCCTCGATGTACTTCTTGGCGTTGTCCCAGGCTCCACCCGAGTTCGACAGGAAGTTGGCCATGAGCTGGCCGGTGACGATGACGGAGGCCAGGAAGGCCCCCAGGGCGTAGAAGTTGATGCCGAACCCGATGATGACGGGGGTGAGGACGGCGAGCAGGGCCGGGGTGGCCAGCTCCCGCAGCGAGGCTGCGGTGCAGATGTCGATCACGGGGCCGTAGTCGGGCCGCTTGGTGCCGGCCATGATCTGGCCGTCGGCGAACTGGCGGCGGACCTCCTGGACCACCGTGCCGGCGGTGCGGCCCACGGCCCGGATGGCCAGGGCCGAGAACAAGAAGGCGACCGAGCCGCCGATCAGGAGGCCGATGAAGGTCTTGGGGTCGGCCACGTTGATCTGGGTCAGGGGGCTGCGGAACAGCGCCGACCCCGTCTCCTCGATGCCGAGCTCGGAGCCGATGGTCTCGATGAAGCTGGCGAAGAGGGCCACGGCGGCGATCACGGCCGAGCCGATGGCGAAGCCCTTGGTGACGGCCTTGGTGGTGTTGCCCACGGCGTCGAGGCTCACCATGATCCGCTCCGCCTCGCCCTCGAACTCGCCGGACATCTCGGCGATGCCGGCCGCGTTGTCGGCCACCGGCCCGAAGGTGTCCTCGGACACCACCACGCCGGTGGTGGCCAGCATCCCCATGCCGGTGAGGGCGACCAGGTAGAGCGAGAACTGGATGTTGCCCTCGCCCAGGCCGATGGCCACCCCGAGGGCGGCGGCGATGGCCACGACGGCCCACACCGAGCTCTCCAGGCCGGACGAGATGCCCGACAGGACGGTGGTGGCGGGGCCGGTGCGGGCCGACTCCGCGATCTCGCGGACCGGCGCCGTCTCGGTGGACGTGAAGTACTCGGTGAGCCGGCTGACCACCTGGGCCAGCACCAGGCCGGTGACCACGGCCCAGAACACCCGGAGGTTGTGGACGTAGAACTGGGCCACCAGGAAGGTGCCGATCACGGTGAGGATGCCGGCCGTGAGGAAGCCCCGGTTGATCGGCGCCATGGCCGACTTGTCGTTGGGGGTGGCCCGCACCGCGTAGACGCCGACGATGGACGCCAGCACGCCGATGGCCCGGGCCACCACCGGGAACACCAGGCCGAGGGCCGGGTTCTGGCCTATGGAGTCGAAGGCGGCGACGCCGAGGATGATGGAGGCCACCAGGGTGACCTCGTAGCTCTCGAACAGGTCGGCGGCCATGCCGGCGCAGTCGCCCACGTTGTCGCCCACGTTGTCGGCGATGGTGGCCGGATTGCGGGGGTCGTCCTCGGGGATGCCCGCCTCCACCTTGCCCACCAGGTCGGCGCCCACGTCGGCCGCCTTGGTGAAGATGCCGCCGCCCACCCGCAGGAACAGCGCGAGCAGCGACCCGCCGAAGCCGAAGCCGACGAGGATGGCCGAGCTGGTGTTCTGGAAGATCAGGATGATGACCGTGGCCCCGAGCAGGCCGAGGCCGACGGTGAACATGCCGGCCACGCCGCCGGTGCGGAAGGCGACCTTGAGGGCGGCCGGCAGCGAGCCCGACTTGGCGGCGGCGGCGGTGCGCACGTTGCCCCGCACCGCCAGGCCCATGCCGATGAAGCCGGTGAGGCCGGACATGAAGCAGCCGGCCAGGAAGGCCAGGGTGCGGAAGATGCCCGACTGGGCGAAGGAGAGCACCTCCTCGCCGTCGGGCTTGGACACCGAGGTGGACGTGATGAACACGATGACCACCAGGGGGATGAGGATGAACCCGATGGTCTTGAACTGCCGCCGCAGGTAGGCCATCGCCCCTTCCTGGATGGCGGTGGCGATCTCGATCATCTTGGGGGTGCCCTGGTCGGCCGCCAGCACACCCTTCATGAGGGCGAAGCCCACCAGCAGGGCCAGCACGGCGGTGGCGGCGGAGAAGAGCAGCCAGGCGAACTCACCTCCCCCGAGGTGAAAGGCCTGGTACCCGCCTTCGGAGGCGAAGGTCATGCGGACTCCTTTGTCTGATCGATCGGGTCGAGCGGCGCCAGCGGCGCCGGCTCCGAGGCGTCGAGATGGACGTAGATCTGGCGGGCCACCTTGTCGCCCACGGTGCGGCGGTGGCCGTCCACGAGCAGCACGAGGGGACCGTCGAACGGGTGCTTCTCCCGGACCTCGATGCGCACGCCCGGGCGCAGTCCCAAGGTGTCGAGGAAGGCCACCACGGCCGGGTCGGTGGACCCCGGCACCGCCACCACGGCCACGTCCCCGGGCTCCAGGGCGTACAGAGGCGGCAGCTCGGGGATGTGGCCCACCTCGGGCGCCGGGATGGGGAAGCCGTGGGGGCAGCTGGCGGGGCGGTCGAGGGCCACGTAGAGGCGCTCCAGCACCTCGGGGGGCAGCTCGTGCTCGAAGCTGGTGGCGAAGCGGTCGGCCTCGTTCCAGGGGTAGCCCAGCATGTCGGCCAGGAACCGCTCCACGATCCGGTGGCGGCGGATGGCGGCCACGGCGGCCCTCCGGCCCTCCACCGTCAGCTCCACGCCCCGGTAGGGCTTGTGGTCGGCCAGGCCGCGGTCGGCCAGGCGCTTCACCGTGGCGGTGACGGTGGCGGGGCTCACGCCCATCGCCTCGGCCAGGGCCCCGGTGTGGGCGTCGGGCGCGGCGCCGTGCACGGCGGTGAGCCGGTAGATCGACTTCAGCGTCTCGCGCTCGGAGCGGGTCAGGACGGTGTTCATGGTTCCGAGGCCGGTAAACATAGCTTTTGGGACAGTGAAATTCAAGGACCGTCGCCAGTGGCGGGGCGCGACAGGTGGTAGGGCACCGAGGTCACGACCGTGCCCCGCCGGTCGAGGAGGGCGAGCTTGAGGGCCAGGGCGCTCTGGTTGTGGAGCACGTTCTCGTACCAGTGGTCCACCACGAACTCCGGGATGAGGACGGTGACGGTGTCGTTGCTCCAGCGCTCGTCCAGCTCGTCGAGGTAGCCCTCCACCGACTGCACCAGGTCCCGGTAGGGCGACGGCACGATCTCGAGGGGGACGTCGAACCTGAAGGCCTGCCACTGGCGCAGCATCTCGGCCGCCTCGCCGTCGTCGGATGCCATGTAGACCGCGGTGAGGTGGTTGGGCCGCATCGACTTGGCGTAGTTGAGCGCCCTGATCACGCCCTTGTGCACCCGGCCGACCAGCACCACCACCGTGTGGTTGAACACCTCGGGCCGCACCTGCTCGGGCGTGATCTCCAGGGCCTTCGACATCGTGTCGTAGTGGCGGCGGATGGCGAGGAACAGGGCGATGATGGCCGGCACCACCACCAGGGGGACCCAGGCCCCGCTGGTGAACTTGGTGATGGCCACGATGAGGAGCACGCAGAAGGTCACGCCGGCGCCCATCCCGCTGGTGACGGCGCCGAACCGCCAGCCCGGCTTCCTCTGGCGCTGCTGGTAGCGCACCATGCCGAGCTGGCTGAGCGTGAACGAGGTGAAGACGCCCACCGCGTACAGCGGGATCAGGGCGTTGGTGAGGCCCCGGAAGGCGACGATGAGGGCGGCGGCGGCGACGGCCAGGAAGACGATGCCGTTGGAGAACACCAGCCGGTCGCCCCGGTTGCCGAACTGGCGGGGCAGGTAGCCGTCCCGGGCGATGATCGACGACAGGCGTGGGAAGTCGGCGTAGGCGGTGTTGGCGGCCAGGACGAGGATGGCGGCGGTGGCGAACTGCAGGACCAGGTAGATGGGGCCGCCGCCGTACACGGCCTGGCCCAGCTGCGAGAGCACCGTCTCCTCGTGGCTCGGGTACGGGCGCAGACGGTGGGCCAGCACCGCCGTCCCCATGAACAGCGAGCCCAGGATGACCGCCATCCACTTGAGGGTCACGGCCGCGTTGCGCGACTCCGGCTTGCGGAAGGCCGGGACGCCGTCCGCGATCGCCTCGATGCCGGTGAGGGCCACGGCGCCGGAGGAGAAGCCCTTGAGCAGGAGGAACAACCCCAGCGTGCCGCCCGCCTCCCGGGCCGCCTCGGACCGCTCGGGGTCGAAGGCGACGGGATCGAGGTCGCCGAAGAACGACCGGGCCAGCCCGTACACGATCAGGGTCGTGATGGAGACGATGTAGATGTAGGTGGGGACGGCGAAGATCCGGCCCGACTCCTTCAACCCCCGCAGGTTGGCCACGGTGATCAGGGCGATGAGCAGCAGGGCCAGGACGACCCGCTGCTCCTCGACGCCGTGGAAGGCGGGAATGGAGATGATGGCGGCCACGCCGGCCGAGATGGACACGGCCACGGTGAGGATGTAGTCGATCAGGATCGACGCCCCGGCGACGAGCGACGGGTACCTTCCCAGGTTCTCCCGGCTGACGATGTAGGAGCCGCCGCCCTGGGGGTAGGCGAAGATCGTGCGCCGGTAGGAGGTGACCACGACGGCCAGCAGCACGGCCACGGCGGCGGCGATCGGCACCAGGCGGCTGAGGCCGAGGTGGAGGCTGCTGCCGGCCACGGCCGTGACGAACAGGATCTCCTCGGTGGCGTAGGCCGTGGACGAGATGGCGTCCGAGGAGAAGACGGGGAGGGCGATCACCTTGGGGATCCGCTGGTGCTCCTGCTCCGCGGACGCGAGGGGACGCCCGACGAGCAGCCGCTTCACCATGGTCAGCACGAGGGGGGACGTTATGTCCTGGGGCCGCCCGAGTTGTGCGCCGGCGCCGAACTGACTTGGATGGGGGCCATGCACGTGCTCGTGGTCGGCTGCGGCCGGGTCGGTTCGGAGCTGGCGAGGAACCTCGACCAGGCCGGCCACTCGGTCGCCGTGATCGACAAGGATCGTCGCGCCTTCCAGCGCTACCTCCCCGATGACTGGGGAGGGAGGGCAGTGGTGGGGTTCGGCTTCGACCGGGACCACCTGGAGCAGGCCGGCGTGCGGGAGGCCGGCGCCCTGGCCGCCGCCACCGGCGGCGACAACTCCAACATCCTCACGGCGCGGATCGCCCGGGAGACCTACCAGATCCCGTCCGTGGTGGCCCGCATCCAGGATCCCCGCCGGGCCGTGATCTACGAGCGGCTGGGCATCCCCACCGTGGCCCAGGTCCAGTGGACCACCGACCAGGTGCTGCGCCGCCTCTTCCCGGGCGACTCGGTGGTCGAGTGGGCCGACGCCTCCGGCGACATCTCGATGGTGGAGCGGTCCCTGCCCGACGCCTGGGCCGGGCGCCTGCTGGCCCGCCTCGGCCGGAGCGGGCGGTTCCGGGTGGCGGCCGTCACCCGCGCCGGGGTGGCCCGCATGGTGGGCACCAGCCTGGTGGGCCAGGAGGGCGACATCCTGCACATCCTGGTGGGCAGGGACCACCTGGCGGAGTTGGAGGCGCGGCTGATGGACAGCAGCACCGAGGGCGACGCATGAGGGTCGCCATCGCCGGCGGCGGCAACGTCGGCACCTACATCGCCGCCGACCTCAAGGCGGCGGGCCACGAGGTCCTCATCATCGAGCAGGACCCCGACGTGGTGGCCAGGGTGTCGCCCACCGTGGACGTCCAGTGGTACCTGGGCGACGCCTGCGAGGTCACCACCCTCCACCAGGCCGGGCTGGCCGAGGCCGACGTGGTGGTGGCGGCCACCGGCGACGACGAGGACAACCTGGTGGTGTCGCTCCTGGCCAAGCAGGAGTTCGCCGTGCCCCGCGTGGTGGCCCGGGTCAACCACCCCAAGAACTACTGGCTGTTCAACGAGTCCTGGGGGGTGGACGTGTCGGTGTCCACGCCCCACCTGCTCACCGCCCTGGTGGAGGAGGCGGTGTCGGTGGGGTCCCTGGTGCGCCTCCTCCAGTTCCGGGACGCCCAGCTGGTGGAGGTCACGCTCGCCGACGACTCGCCCGCGGCCAAGGCCGCCATCATCGACCTGAACATCCCCCGCGACGCCACCGTGGTGGCGGTCATCCGGGAGAGCCACGTGATCGTGCCCCGGGGCGACACCGTCCTGCAGGCCGGCGACGAGGTCCTGGTGCTGGTGACCCCGGAGTCGGAGGAGGCCGTGCGCGGCATCCTGGTGGCGGGAAGGGCCGAGAGCCCCTAGGCAAGCAGCTCGTAGTGGGGGTTGGTCATGAGGAGCCGGCCCCCGCGGCCCGAGGGCGAGCCCCGGCCCGTGACCAGGAGGCGGCGGCCGGCGGCCACGCCGGCGATGCGCGTGCGGCCCGTCCACATCACGACCAGCGACCCCGTGCCGTCCTTGACGGTGGCCTCCAGCCAGGGAGAGCCGTCGGGGCGGGGGACGATGCGGACGCTGGCGATCTCCCCCACCACCGTGACCTGGTCCCGGGGCCGGGCATCGCAGATGCAGGTCGTACCCTCCACCTTCGAGCAGAACTCGCGCAGGCGGTCACGGTCCAGCTCGCTCACCGGGGTGGTGAGCCGTTTCAGCGCCTTCTTCAGCGGCATCCCGTTACCTGTCCCTGTCCGGGGCGGTCGACGGGTCGTCGACCATCGCGTGCGTGTCCCAACATCGGCGGGCGCGCCACCATGCCCGCCCCATTCGCCTACCCGAGGCCGTCGAGGTCCTCGGCCGGTCCGCAGAACATCACCATCCGGACGGAGGTGCCCAGGGCCGACGGGTCGAAGTCGACCTGGTCGACCAGGGTGCGGATGAGCGGGATGCCGAGGCCCCGCTCGAAGTTGAGGCGCTCGGGATCGGTGACCGGCGGGTGCTCCGGCAGCTCGCCCGGGTCGAACCCGGAGCCCCGGTCCTCGACCTGCACCTGGAGGCGGTCGTCGGCCTCGGACCACCGGACGGTGACCCGGTCGTCCACCACCGCGTCGGCATGGGCCTCGATGGCGTTGGTGCACGCCTCCGACACGGCCAGCTTGAGGTCGTCGACGCGGTCCTCGGCCAGGGCCCGGCGGGCCGAGGCGAGGGACGACACGACCAGGCGGGCCAGGCCCACGTACTCGGCGCGCGCAGGGATCTCCAGCTCGATCACCGCTTCGTCGGCTTCAGGAGATCCCACGGTCGTCGTCAGGTGGCGACGGCGGCGTCGACCGACTCGTGGATCGTGAACACCTTGGTGAGCCCCGTGATCTCGAAGACCTTGAGGATCCGGTGCTGGGTGCAGACCAGGCTCAGGTCGCCGTCGTGGCTACGGAGCCGCTTGAGGCCGCCGACGAGCACACCGAGGCCGGTGGAGTCGAGGAAGTCGACCGCCTCGAGGTCCACCACGATGTCGTGCTTGCCCTGGCTGACGAGCTCCACCAACTTCTCGCGCAGCCGGGGAGCCGTGTAGACGTCGACCTCCCCGCGTACGGCGAGCACGGTCGTGCTGTCGTGCTCGGTGACGTCGAGACCGAGATCCATGAAGTACCCCTTCCTCGCCGGCCGTGCGCCGGACTGCCGTCAGAACCTATCCCGCCCGGTTCCCGAACAGCACACCGGAGGGAACCGACCTACGACCCGGTGGCCACCTTCTCGCGCTCGGGCCCGGCCTCGTCCATTCCCAGCCGCTCGGGAATGAACCACTCGGGCACCGCTGCGGGCCCCTTGGCTCGGCCTCCCCGGGCCCGGGCCGGCTTGACCTTGCCGGTCCGGACGTCGTCGATCCGGGCCGCCGGCAGCGGCCCCTCGGGGATCAGCGCCTCGAGGGGCACCCGCTTGACCTCGCTCTTCACCCACAGCACGTGCATGAGCAGCACGGTGGACAGCAGGCCGGCGGCGAGGAAGGCCATGGTGCGCTGCCGGTCGGCCCCCTCGCTCTCCTGGCCCAGCTCCCGGAACTGCGGGCTGTCGGCCGCCACCTCGCCCAGCTCGGCTCCGTCCTCCGCCACCTCGCCCTCCTCGCCGCCGGGCCGGGGAGCGAAGGGCAGGGTGGACTGGAAGCCGGTGTCGGGCTCCACCACGCGCGGCGGGCGGCGGACGGCCTGGCTCTGCACGCTGGTGAAGCCGTTGAGGTCCACCGTCCCCGACGTGGTGAGCGCACCCGGGCTGTTGGCCGGCACGGTGGTCTTGGGGGCGGCGGTGGTGGCGGTGGCGCCCGCGGTGGGGGCGGCGGCGGTGCCGGCGGCGGTGGTGCCCGGAGCCGGGGCCGTGGTGGGCGGCGGCGGCGGGTCCGGCACGGTGGCGGTGGAGTCCGCCGTCAGCTCGGACGGGTCGGAGTTGAGCCCCTTCCCCTCCTCGAGTCCCTTGCGGACGGCGATCACCTGGTAGCGGTACTCGCCGCCGGCCTCGGCCGTGCTGGCGTCCGAGAACTTGGGCTCGGTGACCTTGCCCAGCACCGTGAACTCGGCGCTCGTCCCCTTGGCCCGCTGGACCACGTAGAAGAGCATGTCGGGCTCGGTGTTGGCCTTCCAGGTGAGCACGACGGTGCGCGCCGTCGTGTCGACCGCGACCTTGACCCCGGTGGGCGACGCCGGCGGTGCGGCCACGGAGAACTCCCGCGTGGCCGACGACGACTCGTCGCCGTTCAGGTCGAGGGGGCGGTCCCGGCCGGTGGCCGTGATGGTGGCCTTGTACCGCCCGTTGTAGGGGAGGTCGACGGGGAAGCTCACGTCGGCGGCCGGCGGCCGGCTGGCGGTGATGTCGGGCCGCTCCGAATCGAGCTGCTGGAGCCGAAACCGGATGGTGTCGACCAGGTCCCCGTTCGACATGGTCACCCGCGCCGCCACCGTCACCGAGCGCGAGTCGAGCTGCTGGCCGGCGCCGGGCGAGGAGATGCTGATGGTGGGGGCGGCGGCCAGGGCGGGCCCGGCCGGCGCCAGCACGGCGGCCAGGGCGATGCCCCCGGCCAGCGCCACGCGTCGACGGGCGGTCCTCATGCGTTGGTCGCCGCGCCCTTGGTGAGAGTGGCCTTCACGATGAGGCGCTCCTTGGCCGAGCCCTTGGGATGGCAGGTGGTCAGGGTGAGGCTGCTGGACGTGGGGTCGTTGGCCACGACCGAGAAGTCGGTGGGCGCGGTGAGGAACGGCGCCCGGTTGACCTCGTAGGTGCACGAGCCCACCGGCGTCTCGAGGATCACCGTGTCGCCCGTCTTGAGGCGGTCGATGTTGGAGAAGGGCCGCCCGTAGGTGGTGCGGTGGCCCGCTATGGCGACATTTCCCGCCTCGCACGGCAGGGGGGTCTTCGGGTAGTGCCCGGCGCCCGCCCGCAGGGCGCTGGCCGACGTGCCTTCCACCACCACGACGTCGACATCCAGCGCCGGGATCTTGATCCGGGTGAGGGCATCGCCGTCCTCGAGCTTGCCCGCCTTGTACCGAGCCACGTGCTCGGGACTGGCGATCTGGCGCTCGAGCCGGTTCTGGACCCGTCCCTGGTAGAAGTTCGTGTACACGGGGTACCCGAGCAGCCCCACGGCCGAGACGAACAGCACCACCGAGAGAGCCGAGAGGCCGAAGCGGGCGGCCCGGTTCCGGCGCAGGAAGTTGATGACAGGGTTCACGCGCTACTCCTCGGCGGGGAGGTGGTCCGGGGGAGAGAGGGGCCCCGGGGCGGATGCGCCCCGGGGCCCACCTACTTCACCAAACGGCGGCGAGGGTCCGAACGTTCCCAGGCCTCCCTAGTTCGAGGGTCGGACGCAGATGCGACGAACGAGCACGGCCAGACCGAGGACGCCGGCGCCCAGCAGGGGGATCCACGGCGTGCCGCCGGTGCGGGGCAGCTCGACGGCGGGAGACACGGGTGCGGCAGCCACGGCGGGCTTGCCGCCCACGCCGGCCTCGGCGCTGGCCAGGCTCAGAAGGACGCCGCCGCTGATGCCCTTGAGGGCGTGGACCTTGACGGCGTCGGCGGTGGCGGTGATGGTGCCGTCGGCGTTGGTGACGGTCTTGCCGGCGGCGACCACGATCTCGGTCTCGAGCGGGGTGCCGCCGGTGCCGGGCACGATGAAGGTCTGGCCCACGGGCACCGTGACGGTGGCGGGCAGGCCCAGGGTGCCGGCCAGCACCGAGTTCAGCTTCACCGTGACGAGCGCCGGGTCGACCGTGGGCGTGGCGACGCCGGTGGCCCGGTCGTAGACGGCGGTGGCCCTGGCCGTGCCCACCGTGATGGTGGCCACGGGCTCGGTGCTCACCGCGCCGGCGATCTCGGGCACGGGCAGCAGCTTGATCTCGGCGCCCACGGAGGTGGCGGCGGCGGTGACCTTGCCGGCGTCGGTGGTCACCGAGGAGGTGGACTTGCCGGCCGCGACCTCGAGGGTCTTGGTCTCGATGACGCTGTTCAGCACGTCGCCCACCGTGCCGGTGAGGGGGCAGGTGAGGGCCAGGGCGCCGCAGACGGCGCCGAGCCCGGTCGCCACCGTGCCGGTGACGGTGTCGGTGATCGGCGCCAAGCTGTTGAGGAGGGTCTGGCCGCTGAGGTCGACGGTGGCCACCGAGCCCTCGCCGGATGCGACCGGGTTGTTGTTGGTGACCGATGCGCTGGCCGTGCCGCAGGCCAGCCCGATGTTCACCACGCCGGCGATCGGGAGCGGCACCGCGCAGGTGTTGGGCAGGTTGACGGAGCCGGTGTTGGCGATCTCGGCCCGCACCGTGGAGCCCACCAGCCCCAGCGAGCCGGCGCCCTCACCGACGGCCGTGAGCAGCGAGGTGACCTTGGCCGTCGAGACGCCGAGGGTGACCTTGGGCAGCGACAGGACCGTGAGGTCCAGTGCCTTGCCCGCCGCGCTGCCGACGTACGACTCGGCGCTCGCCGTCTGCCCCGTCGCCGGCCCGGCGACGAATGCGCCGGTGAGTGTGATGGCTCCTGCAGCAGCAGCGAACCGTCGGATCCGTCCCATAGCTTCCACTTCCCTTTCGTCCCACCCGTGGAGCCCACTCGGGCCCGGAGTCCGTCCCAGCCACCACTAGACGTGGCGGCCGCCGTGCGATGACGGGATTCCACGGGAAAAAAACCTCGGTCGAGGGAGACATTGCTCCCACCTGTGCCGGAACCGCTCAGAACTCCCGCCGCATCGAGGCCCGGCCCCGGACGACGAGATCCGGCAACAGGCTGCTGATCATAGGGGCAAAGGGCGCGGGCCGGTAGGAAACGGTGACGGTCACGGGCCGGCCCCGTTGCCGGCCCGGGCCGACGCGCACGTCGAGGCGGGCGGGCTCGAGCGCACCGGCCGCCAGGGCCGCCTCCCGGGGTGCGCCCGGCGCCGGGTCGACGGCCGCCGCCCGCGCCGCCTCCCGGGCGGCGTGGACGACGAGCACCTGGTCGCGGACCACCAGGGCGGCCTGGGCGACGAGCAGCAGGAGCAGGGCCACCAGGGGGAGGACGAGCGCCACCTCCACCGCCGCCTGGCCGCCCTGCCCGCGGCAGGCGGGCGGGGCCACCGGGTCAGCGGACCTGGGAGAGCAGCCGGTCCATCACGGCGTCGAGGAGGCGGCCGATGCGGTTGGTCTTGGCGGCCCAGCCGGTGACGAGGAGGGCCACGGCGGCCGCCCCGAGCAGGACGAGGGCGTACTCGGCCGAGGCCTGGCCCCGCTCGTCCCTCCGCCGGAGGCGGGAGGAGCACCGCTCGGCGGCGGCGAGGATGGAGCACTGGACGAGGACGTACAGGGTGAGCATTGAGGATCTCCTGGTGAGGACGGTGCGACGGCTACAGGCGCAGCTCCCGGAGGGCGCCGGCGACGAGAGGCGCCACCGTGAGCAGCGCGAATGCGGGGAGGATGCACAGGACCAGGGGGAAGAGGAGGGCGACCGGGACCCGGCGGGCCGCCGCCTCGGCCCGGCGCTGGCGCTGGACCCGCACCTCGGAGGCCAGCCGGTCCAGGGCGGGCAGGACCGGGGTGCCGTAGCGCTCGCAGGCCGAGAGCACGGCAGCCAGCGGCCGGGTGGGCTCGCCGGCCAGGGACGGAAGCTCGTCGAGGGCGTCGGCCAGGCGCCGGCCCCGGGCCACGTCGGCCGAGACGCGCCGCAGCTCGGCCGCGACCGGGCCGCCGGCACGGCGGCCGGCCGCGGCCACCGCCAGGGGGACGTTGCACCCCGCACCCACGGCGAGGACCAGCAGGTCGACGACCTCGGGGAGGCCGGCCTCCAGGGCGTGCAGGCGCCGGCGCTCGGCCGCCCGCCGGCGGTGGCGGGGGGCGGCCCACGCCGCGAGCAGCGGGGCCGGCGCCAGCACGGCGACGCCGGCCAGGACCAGGAGGGCGGCCAGGACGGCCGCTCCCGCCCGGGACGAGCCGAGGGACCCCGGGAGGAGCCGGCGGCGGCCGGGCCGGGCCCGGCCCGCCAGGGCCCGTACCCGCGGAGGCGGGGGGCGGCGGGGGACCAGGGCCAGGAGCACCAGGCCGGCCCACGCCCCGCCCAGGACCAGCGCCATCACGCCTCCACCCGGGTGAGACGGGCCATCCAGACGGCGCCGGCGGCATCGAGGGCGAGCCCGGCCGAGAGGAGCACGAGCCCGGTGGGGGTGCGGAGCAGGAACCCGGCCGACCGGGGATCGGTGGCGGTGGACAGGGCGCAGAAGGCGAGCGGCGCCACCGCGATCACCCCGGCCGAGGCCCTGGCCTGGGTGGCGAGGGCCCGGGCCTCGGCCTGGGCCGCCAGGCGCTGGCGGAGGGTGGCTGCCACCGCGTCCACGGCCCGGGCCGTGGCGCCGCCCGTCTCCGCTCCGAGGCAGAGGGCGGCCACCACCAGCCGCACGCCGGCCTGGGGCCGGCGCGCCGCCCACCCCTCCAGCGCCGCCCCCGGCCCGGCGCCCCGGTCGACGGCGGTGGCCACCGCCCGCAGGTCGGCGCCGAGTGGGCCCGGCGTGGCCCACCCCGCCTCGGCCACGGCCTGGCGCAGGGAGGCCCCCGAGCGCAGCCCGGCCGCGATCGAGTCGACCGCGCCCGGCAGCGCCGCCTCCAGGGCGGCCGTCCCCCGGTGGCGGAGGAGGCGCCAGGCCAGGCCCGGGGCTCCCGCCGCGGCCGCCGCCACGAGCACCGCCAGGCCGGGGCCGGCGGCACCAAGGGCCCACGCCCCGGCCGCCGCGCCCCCGGCCAGCCACAGGGTCCACGCCGTGGCGGGGTCGGCGGGCACCGCCGCCTCCTCCAGCCGGGACGCCAGCCCCGCCGGCGGTGGGAGCAGCAGGGGGCGGCGGCTGGGGGCGGCGGCGGGCGGCGCCAGCGACCGGGCCCGGGCCGTGGCGGCCACCCGGCACCGGCCGGCCATGGCGGCCCGCAGGCAGGCGAGCGTGGCCAGGACGAGAGCGGCCGCCAGAGCGCCCTGCCCGTTCACGGGGTGACCCACGAGGGCGACGGCCCCGCGCCGGCGGCGCGGCGTGCCGGCCGGCGGGGCAGGCGGCGCAGGGCGCAGGCGTCGGCCAGCGTCAGCACCCGCACCCCCGGGGCGACACCGGCCGGAGGGGAGGCGCCGGCGTCCACCACCTCTGCCACCTCCACCACCCGCCGCATCCCACCGGCGCCCCGCGCGACCTGCACGATCAGGTCGAGCGAGGACACCACCTGGTCCCGGACCGCCTCCAGGGGCAGGCCCACGTCCCCCAGCAGCACCATGGTCTCCAGCCGGCGGAGGGCGTCGGCCGGGCCGTTGGCGTGACAGGTGGTGAGCGAGCCCTCGTGGCCGGTGTTCATGGCCTGGAGCATGTCGAGGGCGGCCGCGTCCCGGACCTCGCCCACCACGATCCGGTCGGGGCGCATGCGCAGGGCGTTGCGCACCAGGTCCCGGACCCGCACCGCGCCGGCACCGTCGGCGTTGGCGGGCCGGGCCTCGAGGCGCACCACGTGGTCCTGGGGCAGGCGCAGCTCGGCCGCGTCCTCCACCGTGACGATGCGCTCGCCGGCGGGGATCTCGGCCGCCAGCGCGTTGAGCAGGGTGGTCTTCCCCGACGAGGTGGCGCCCGAGATGACCACGTTCATCCGGGCCCGCACGGCCCAGGCCAGGAGGGCGGCCACACCCGCCTCGCAGAACGCGGCGAGGGGGACCGCCTCCGGCGCGAAGCGCCGGATGGTGAGACAGGGCCCGTCGACGGCCAGCGGCGGCACCACGGCGTTGACCCGCGACCCGTCGGGGAGGCGGGCGTCCACCATGGGCGAGGACCGGTCGGCCCGGAGCCCCAGCGGTCCCACCACCTTCTCGATCAGGTGCTCGATGGCGGGTCCGTCGAGGTCGACGGCCACCCGCTCCAGGGCGCCGTGGCGTTCGACCCAGACCCGGCCCGGGCCACTGACCATGATCTCGCTCACCGCCGGGTCTCCCAGCAGGGCCTCCAGCGGACCGAGCCCGACGGCACGGGCCAGCACGTCGGTGACGAGCCGTTCGAGCTCCTCCGGGCCCAGCAGGGGCGCGGCGCGCCGGGCCAGCGCCGCCACCGCCTCCCGTCCCACCGGCGCCGGCCCGCTCCGCGTCGCCAGCAGGAGGCCGTGGACCCGCTGCGCCAGGCCCTCTGGCCCGCCCGGCGACGCGGCTGCCGTGTCGTGCCGAGGAGCGGGACGGACAGGGGTCACGCCGCCCTCCGCAGGGCCCGCTCGAGCACCCTGGGCAGCCGGGCGCACAGCAGGCCGGCGTCGACGGACCGGGCCACGGCCGCGTCCCACGCGATCTCGGCCCGCACGGGCACGCCGAGCACGTCCTCGACGTCGCGGCGCCCGAGGGAGCGGCCCTGCTCCTGCACCAGCACCACGCCCGAGGGCCGGATGGGTGCGGCGAGGGCCCGGCGCAGCGCCAGGTAGCACGGCCGCAGCACGAGCAGCGAGAGGCCGGCGGCGGCGGCGACCTCCAGTCCGGGCGCCGCACCCGGCCGCCCGCAGTCGACGACCACGTGCCCCTCGCCGAGCAGGGCGGCCGCCAGCCGCTCCCCTCCGGCGGGGCCGAGGGGGCCCTTCCCCCTCGGCACCAGGTGCAGGCCGGGAGCCGCCTCCACCGCCAGCCGGCGCAGGGCGTCGGGCGCCACGCCGGCGTCCGCCGCCAGCCACTCCCCCACGCCGGCCCCCTCCGGCTCGGGCACGCCGAGGGCGGCGGGCAGGTCGCCGCCGAGGTCGACCAGCGTCGCCCCCAGCGGGGTGGCCGACGCCAGCACCAACCCGAGCGCGGCAGCCACGACGGTGGTGCCGCATCCCCCCTTCACCGACCAGCAGGCAACCAGCACGATCTTCTCCCGGGACGCGCCGAACAGGCTCCGGGGGAAGGGGACGGGGCGACTGTACGCCGGCGAACGCGCCCGCACAAGGGGTGCGCCGAAGGTTTCGCGGGGGAGGGTCCCGGCTACGTAGCCGGCATGGGAACGGTCTGGGCCCTGCTGGCGGTCCCGGGCACCTGCCTGCTGCTGAGCCTGATCCTGCTCATGTCGGCGGTGGCGGAGCGTCGCTTCCTGTCGCCTCGCTCGCTCATCCGCAGGGCCGTGCGGGCCCGGAACACCCCCGAGTTCGCCGAGGCCTTCGTGGCCCGCCAGCTCGAAACCCTTCTCGGCGAGCGACCCTCCCGCTGACCTCCGGGCGCGAGCGGGCCCGGGGTGGGGCGGCGGACGGGATCGAAGGCGGGCGCCGGGGAGTGGGAGGCGCTACTCGACGCGGAGCTTCTTGGCCGCCACGGCGCCGAGGGCGATGAGGACGACCAGCAAGAGCAGCTTCTTCATGCGGCCACGCTAGTAGAGTTCCCGAGCCGGCTGCGCCGGCCGAGGAGGTGTCCGGGCACCTGGTGGGCTCCCCCGCCTTCAAAGCGGGTGGGACGGGCGATCCCCGTCCGGCGGGTTCGATTCCCGTCCACCTCCGCTGGGCCCCGCCGGCGCACGCAGAGCGTGCGCGGCGGGCGGTGGTGGGGGGGGGGGGGGGGGGGGCGCCGCCCGCCACCGCGCTGCACTGCTTGTTGCCGCCGGCTTCGCCGGCGGTGGCGCCCATCCATGGGGGGGCCGCCTTCGGCGGCTCGGGTGGCCGGGCGCCCTGGCGACCGGAATGTCCCCTCGCCCGCGGCCCCGGGGCTCCGGGCGACCGGGACGGCTAGACGGTGAGGAGGTCTCTGGCTCCGGTGTCGGAGCTGGGGTGGCGGAGCTTGGACATGGCCCTGGCCTCGATCTGGCGGATGCGCTCCCTCGTCAGGTTGAAGTGCTCGCCCACCTCCTCGAGG
>JBQTJJ010000081.1:0-10393 GCA_052387235.1 Actinomycetota bacterium | reverse complement strand
AGCCCAGGCCGGCGATGCCCTCGGCGTTGTCGGGGATGGCGGCGATGGTGCCGGCGATGCCGGTGCCGTGGCCGGTGCGGTCGTCGGGACTGGGCGTGCCGCTCAGGTTGGCGCCGTGGATCACCTTGCCGGCCAGCTCGGAGTGGGTGGAGTCGACGCCGCTGTCGATGACGGCCACCAGGACGTCGGGCCGGCCGCGCGTCACGTTCCACGCCTCCGGGCCGCCCACGGCCCGCACGCCGTACTGGCTCGGGGCCTGGATGTTGAAGCACGACGTGAGGCAGGGGTCGTTGGGCTCCACCGCGGCCCGGTAGACCACGTCCTCCTCCACCGCGCCCACCCGCGGGTCGCGAGCCAAGCGGCGGGCGGCGGCGGCGTCGGGCACCACGACGGCCACCGTCGCCTCGTCCACCCGGCGGGCCACCCTGCCGCGCGCGCCGGCGGCCAGACCGGCCGCCGCACCCTCGGCGCCGGGGGCCAGGTGCAGCACCACCCGCACCCCGGCCGGGGCGCCGGCCGCCGGCGCCGGCGCCGGCGCCCCCCAGGCCAGCGAGAGGGAGGCCACCGCCAGCGCGGCGGCGCCCCGCACGACCGGCGGAGCGCCCGCCCTCGACCCGCGCCGCCGCCTCACCGCAGACAACGTAGCCAGTGCTCCGGGGCTACTTCGCGGCGCGGGAGGCGGCCCGCTCCAGGAAGCCCCGGTAGCGGTCGAGGATCACGGGCCAGGTGAAGTGGCGCTCGGCGTGGGCCCAGCCCCTGGCCGCGAGGGCGGCGTTGAGCCCGGGATCGGACACCAGGCGCTCGACGGCCACCTCGAACTGGGCATAGCCGGTGAAGGCCAGGCCGCCGCCGGAGCGGGCCACGTGCTCGCTGGTGGCGGCGCAGAAGCCGTTGACCAGCACGGGCACGCCCGCCGTCCACGCCTCCACCACCACGATCGAGAAGGCCTCGAACGGCGAGGGCGACACCAGGGCTGCGGCGCCCCGCAGGGCCCCCCACTTCACGGTCTCGGACACCGGGCCGGCCACCACCACGTCGGGGTGGGCCGGCGGGCGGTCCAGGACGGGTCCGGCCAGGACCAGCTCGAGGGGCCCCGGGTGGCGGCGTTTGTAGGCGGCGAAGAACCGGGCCAGCACGCCGGTGCCCTTGCCCTCGTCCACCCGGCCCAGGCACAGCAGGTAGGGACGGTCGCCGAGGCCGAGCGTGCGGCGGGCCTCGGCCTCGTCGCCGGCGGCCGGCTCGCACCCGAGGCCCATGAGGACCTGGGGCGTCGCCGCCACCGGGAACATGCGCTCCACCAGGCGCCGCTCCCCCATCGTCTGGAACACCAGGCCGCTGACGCCGGCGAACACGTCCCGGAACAGCGGGAGCCGCAGCGGCGGCTCGTCGTGGGCGGCCGGGTGCAGGACGGCCCGCCGGCCCACCACCGGCACGCCCCGCACGGTGGGGTGGTACAGGTACGGGTAGAAGACCACGACGTCGGCGTCGCTGTCGGCGGCGGCCGTCACCACGTCCGGGCACAGCGGGCCCTGCAGGTCGATCCAGCGCCGGCCGTCCCCGTCCGACGCCGCCTCCGGCGCCGCCAGCACCCGGGTCGAGAAGGCCTCGAACCCCGGGTCCCGGCCCGCCGCCGACCGGAAGCGGCGCACCCGCACGCCGTGCACGTCCACCGTCCCCGCCGGGTAGTGGTCGGCCCAGGTCCGCCAGTCCAGGGCGCAGGTGGTGAGGACCTCGACGTCCCACCCGAAGCCCGACACCAGCCGCTCGGCCAGCATGCGGGCGCCGTACTCGGCGCCGCCCAGCACCTCCACGCCGTAGCGGGGCACCACGTAGGCGACCTTCATGTGGCGTCGAGGCCCCGCAGCACCTCCACCCAGCGGGCCCTGGTCCGCTCCGGGCTGAACGCGTCGAGGCGGCCCCGGCCGGCGGCGACCAGCGCCGCCCGCACCGCGTCGTCCGACAGGACACGGTGCACCGCCGCCGCCACCGTCGCCGGCCGCTTCGACGCCAGCAGCACGCCGGCGTCGCCCAGCGTGCCGGGGACGGCGCTGGACGCGAAGGCCACCACCGGGACCCGGGCGCTCATGGCCTCGAGGAGGGGGATGCAGAACCCCTCGTGCTCGGAGAGGCACACGAACACGTCGGCGGCCCGGTAGTGGGCCAGCAGGGCGCCGGCGCTCACCGGGCCGGTGAGGTGGACGGCCCCCCCGAGGCCCAGGGCGGCCACGTAGCCCTCGAGCGCGTGCCAGTAGGCGGCCGACGACGAGCCGCCCACCAGGTGGAGGCGGGCGGCCGGGTCGTAGAGGCGGCGGTAGGCGGCGAACGCCTTCACCACGTCGTGCTGGCACTTGTTCGGCGACACCCGGCCCACGAACAGCCAGTCGGCGCCGGCCCTGGTCCCGAGGAGGCGGTCCAGGGTGGCGTGGTCGACGTCGGCCCCGCCCTCGCCGCCGGCCAGGAAGGCCGGGTCGAGCAGGATCGGCGCGGTGGCGGTGGCGGCGTAGCCGGCCTGGCGCAGCTCGTCCTCGTTGAACGGGGAGTCGGCCACGCCCAGCACGGCCCGGCCCGCCAGCTGGGGCAGCTGGGACCGGCCCCACGAGCACCCGTAGGCGGCGTCGGGCTCCCAGCGGGCGTACAGCTCCGGGGGGGTGATGTTGTGGTGGTCGACCACCAGGCGCTCGGGCCGCTCCCGCACGAAGTCGGCCACGCCCGAGCCGATGGCCATGTGGTACACGAGCACGTCGCCGGCCCGGGCCGGCACCCGCCGCCCGTAGTCGACGTGGCGCCGGGCCCGGCCCTCGGAGGCCGGGTGCACGAACTCGGCGAACAGCTCGGCCTCCACCCCGAGCACCTCCCGGGCCAGGCGCTGGAGCTCGAGCATGTGGCCGCCGACCGCCCCCGGCTCGAAGGTGGGGACGAACTGGTGCAGGGCGCCCGTCACGCCGCTCCCTGCCCGGCCAGGAACTTCTCCATGACCTCGCGGAAGCGGCGGGCCGAGCGGTCGAGGGTGAAGTCGGCGGCCCGCCGGCGGCCCGCCTCCGACAGGGTGCGCCGGAGCCGGTCGTCGCCGAGCACCCGGTGCACGGCGGCCGCCACCGCCAGCGGGCTCTTGTCGTCCACCACCACGCCGGCGCCCGCCACCGTCTCGGGCACGGCGGTGGACCCGTAGGCCACCACCGGCACCCCGAAGCCCATGGCCTCGATGATCGGCACGCAGAACCCCTCGTGCTCCGACAGGCACACGAACACGTCGGCGGCCAGGAAGTGGGCCTGCAGCGCACCGCCCGGCACCGAGCCGGCCAGGTGCACCGACCCGGCCAGGCCCAGCGCCGCCACGTAGCGCTCCAGCATGGTGACGTAGGCGTGGGAGCCGGCCCCGCCCACCAGGTGCAGGCGGGCCCTGGGGTCGTACAGTCGGCGGTACACGGCGAAGGCCCGCACCACGTCGTGCTGGCACTTGTGGGGCGCCACCCGTCCCACGAACAGCCAGTCGGCGCCGCCGCCCTCGCCGGCCCGCTCCAGCCGGCCCAGCTCGTCCCGGTCGGCGCCGGCGCCGGTGGTGTCGAGGTCGACCAGCACGGGCGCCACCGCCGTGCGCTCGTAGCCCGCGGCCCGCAGCTCGGACTCGTTGTACGACGAGACGGCGATGCCCAGCTCGACCCGGGGGGCCAGCTCGACCAGCTGGCGCCGGCCCTCGGCGCACTCCACCGCCACGTGCGGCTCCCATGGAGCGAACAGCGAGGCGGTGGTCACGTTGTGGTAGTTCACGAGCTTGGGCTCGGGCCGGGCCTGCACGAACTCGGCCACGGCGCTGCCGGTGGACAGCTGGTACAGCAGCCACGTCCGGCCCGCAGGCGCCGGCCGGCGCCCGTACGACCGGTAGGGCCGGGCCGAGCGGCCGGTGCCCCGCACGATGCCCTCGGCGTAGATCTCCGATTCGAGCCCCATGCCGCGCAGGATCCGCTGCACGTGCAGGGAGTGGGTGCCGATGGCGTCGCGGGGCGCGAAGGTCGGCAGGAACTGGTGGACGGCGGTCACGCGCCGGAGCGGCCGGGCACTACGGCCGGGTGGCGACGACGGCGTAGGCCGTCGGCGGGAACAGCACCTGGTTCAGCCGCTCCAGGTTGGCGGCCAGGGCGGGGTCGGCGCCCGGGACGGCCTCGAGGGCCTCGCCGGCGGCGGCGTCCTGCTCGGCCGCCAGGCGGGCCCGCAGGCCCCGCCCCTCGAGCAGGTGGCACCACGTCTCGCTCCGCAGGGGCCGGCCCGGCGCCAGGTCGACCTCCACCGCCGGGTGGGAGCGCGCCCACGCCCTGGGGTCGGCGCTGACCACCACCACCGTGCCGCCGGGTGCGACCTTGGCCGCGGCCAGGTCGGCCAGCTCCAGCAGGGCGCCGGCCGGGAGCCGGTCCACGCAGCCGCTGAGGACGAGGCCGCCCAGGGCGGCGTCGGGCAGCGCGGCCAGGTGGGACAGGGCCTCGTCGGCCCGCACCTCGGCGCCGGCCGCCGGCGCCAGCTCGACGGGCTCCACGCCGTAGGCGTCGAGGCCGGCGCCGGCCAGCTGCGCCACCAGGGCGCCGTCGCCGCACTCGGTGTGCAGGACCCGGCCCCGGACCCCGTCGAGCGCGGCCAGGACGACCGGCGCCCACCGGGCCGCGTCGAGGCCGCGGGCCACGGTGAGGGTGTCGGCCCGCAGCCTGGCCGGCGCCACCTTCTCCAGGGCGTCGACGCGCTGGCCCAGCAGCCGCACGGCCCGGGCCATGGCGCTGGAGAAGGCGCTCACCTGCGAGGCCACGTAGCGGACCTCCCAGATGATCACCTTGCGGATCACCCGCTTGACGTGGCCGACCAGGGGCTGGGCCGAGGCGGTGGGGGCGAGGACGTCCACGAAGGTCGACTGCTCGGCCCGCTCCAGCACCTGGTCGAAGTCGTCGCCGATGGCGTGCACCGGTGCGAAGCGGGCGAAGGCCAGGTCCAGCTCCCGCTCGAAGTCGGCGGGCAGGTCGCCGGACTCGCGCCGCCGGCGCACCTCGGCGTCGATCTCGGCCCGCAGCCGGTCGTGGTCGACGGCGACGGGGGCCGCCTCCGCCCGCTCGGCGCCGCCCTCGGTCAGGTCGGTCTCGCTCACGCCGGCCGACGCTAGTGGGGCGGGCGGTCGGCCAGGGCGGCCCGCTCCTCGGCGGTGGCCTCGGCCACGCAGGGGTTGCGCATGGCGCCGAGCCCCTCGATCTCGGTCTCCAGCACGTCGCCGGGGCGGAGGAAGCGGGGCGGCGTGCGGGCGTGGCCCACCCCGGCCGGGGTGCCGGTGAGGCACACGTCGCCGGCGGCCAGCGTCATCACCGACGACAGCAGCTCCACCAGATGGGGCACGTCGACGATCATGTCGGCGGTGGTGGCGTCCTGCACCACCTCGCCGTTCACCGAGCACCCGATGCGCAGGTCGAGCGGGGACGCGAGCTCGTCCAGCGTGACCAGCGCCGGCCCGGTGGGGCAGAACGTGTCGAAGCTCTTGCCCAGCGAGAACTGGCGGCCGGCCGCCATCTGCACGAACCGCTCGGACACGTCCTGGGAGACCATGAGCCCCCGCAGCGCGTCGAGCCCCTCCGACGCCCGGATGTTGCGCCCGCCCTCCCCCACCACGAAGGCCAGCTCGGCCTCCCAGTCGGTGGTGCCCTCCCCCGCCGGGAGGACGATGTCGTCGTGGGGCCCGGTGATGGCGGACGGGAACTTGGTGAACACGGGCGGGATGGCGCCCACGTCCGACCCCATCTCCCGGGCGTGGGTGCGGTAGTTGAGGCCTATGGCGTACACCGAGCGTGGCGCCGGCACGGGCGGCCCGAGCCGCACCTCCGCCACCGGCCTGCCGCCCCCGAACGAGCCCAGGTCCCACGCCTCGAGGGCGGCCTCCCAGTGGTCGGTGACGACGGCCATGGGCGACGCCGGGACCCGCCCGCCGGTCAGCTCGTGCAGGTCGTGGACGGTCGAGTCCACGAGGAGGGCGGCCCGGCCGTCCGCGTTGACGAAGCGCATCCCGCCATTGTGGCCGAGGACGGCAGCGGGCCCGGCCGGCGCAGTCCCTTACGGCGTGAGCGCCGGCGCCTGCGCGGCCGACTCGATGACGCGGTCGATGAAGCCGTAGGCCAGGGCCTCCTGGGCCGTGAACCACCGGTCCCGGTCCGAGTCGGCCTCGATGCGCTCCACCGGCTGGCCCGTGTGGTGGCTGATGCGCTCCGCCATCATGCGCTTGAGGTAGATGATCTGCTCGGCCTGGATGGCGATGTCGGCGGCCTGGCCCTGCATGGACCCGGACGGCTGGTGCATGAGGATCCGGGAGTGCGGCAGGGCGAAGCGCTTGCCGGGGGTGCCGGCGCACAGCAGGAACTGGCCCATCGAGGCGGCCAGGCCCATGCACACCGTGGACACGTCGCACGGCACGTACTGCATGGTGTCGTAGATGGCGAGGCCGGCGGTGACGGACCCGCCCGGCGAGTTGATGTAGACGTTGATGTCCCGCTCCGGGTCCTCGGCCGCCAGGAGGAGGAGCTGGGCGCACAGCAGGTTGGCGGACTGGTCGTCCACCTGGGTGCCGAGGAACACGATGCGTTCCTTGAGCAGGCGCTGGTAGACGTCGCTGGCGCGGTCGGCGGGCTGCTGGGAGACGGCGGCGGGAAGCGGGACGGGCATGGCCCGAGGCTACCCCCGCGCCGACGGTTGCAGAGCCGGTCCCGGCCCTCGCCCCACCCCGTCGGGGCCCCGGACCTGCCCGCCTCTACCCTTGCCGTCGATGATGCGCGAGCGGGGAGGGGGGCGCCATCGTGCCGCCCGGATCGACCCGGAGGAGCTGGCCGGCGCGCGGGTCAACCCGGCCACGATCCGGCGGGCCTGGTCCTTCGCCCGCCCCTACCGGCCGCTGCTCGGCCTGTACCTGTGCACCATCGTCGTCCTGTCGTTCGTGGCCGTGCTGCCGCCGCTCGTCATCAAGCGCCTGATCGACAGCGCCATCCCGTCCAGGGACCTGGACGCCGTCAACGTGCTGGTGGGGGCGGCGGTGGGGCTGGCGCTGGCCGAGACCGGCCTGCGCCTGGTCAACCGGTGGCTGGCGGTGCGCATCGGCCAGGGCCTCATCCTCGACATGCGCATGGCCCTGTTCGACCACGTCCAGCGAATGCCGATCGGCTTCTTCACCCGGGCCCAGACCGGCGCCATCGTCAGCCGCCTCACCAACGACGTGGTGGGCGCCGAGGGCACGGTCGGCACGGTGGCCACCGTCACGTCCAACGTCCTGCTGGTGGCGGCCACCCTCGGGGCCATGCTCCTCCTGAACTGGCAGGTCACCGTGTTCGCCCTGTGCGTGCTGCCGGTGGTGGTGGTCGTGGACCGGATCCTGAGCGCCCGCCTGGTGGCCCTCTCCCGGGGGCGGATGCAGCTCAACAGCGACATGGGCGCCACCATGGCCGAGCGCTTCAACGTGGCCGGCGCCCTCCTGGTGAAGCTGTTCGGCCGGCGGGACGCCGAGCTGGGCGAGTTCGGCCGGCGGGCCCGGGCCGTGCGGGACAACGCCGTGCGCCAGGCCGTCACGTCCCGGGTGTACTTCGCCATCCTCGCCGTCACCGGCGCGGTGGGCACGGCCGGCGTCTACTGGGTCGGGAGCCGGGCCGTGATCGACGGGTCGCTCCAGGTGGGAGGCCTCACCGCCCTGGCCGCCTACGTCGCCCGCCTCTACTCCCCCCTCACCGACCTGTCCGGGGCCCGCGTCGACCTCCTCACCGCCCTGGTCTCGTTCGAGCGCTGCTTCGAGGTCCTCGACGCGCCGCACGCCGTGGCCGAGGCGCCGGGCGCCCGCGCCCTGGAGCACCCGCGGGGGCGCATCGAGGTCGAGGACGTGTGGTTCCGGTACCCGGCACCGGCCACCGTCTCGATCCCGTCGCTGGAGGCGGAGGGGGCGGTCGGCCTGGCCGACGGGCCGTCCGACTGGATCCTGCGGGGCGTCTCCTTCGTGGCCGAGCCCGGCACGATGACGGCGCTGGTGGGGCCCACGGGCGCGGGGAAGACGTCCCTGGCCGGGCTCCTCGTGCGCCTGTACGACGTGACCTCGGGAGCGGTGCGCCTCGACGGCCACGACGTGCGGGCGCTCACGCTGGACAGCCTGGCCGCGTCCTGCGGCATGGTGGCCCAGGACGTCCACCTCTTCCACGACTCCATCGCCGCCAACCTGCGCTATGCCCGGCACCGGGCTACCGACGCCGACCTGGTGCGGGCCTGCACCGCGGCCCGCATCCACGACCTCATCAGCAGCCTGCCCGACGGCTACGACACCATCGTGGGCGAGCGCGGTTTCCGGCTGTCGGGCGGCGAGAAGCAACGGCTCGCCATCGCGCGGGTGCTCCTCAAGGACCCGGCCATCGTGATCCTGGACGAGGCCACCGCCCACCTCGACTCCGAGACCGAGTCGCTCATCCAGCAGGCCCTGGCCGCCGCCCTGGAGGGACGGACGTCGGTCGTGATCGCCCACCGCCTCTCCACCATCCGTTCGGCGTCGCAGATCCTCGTGCTCGACGGCGGCGCCGTCGTCCAGCACGGCACCCACGACCGGCTCGTCGACGTCCCGGGCCTCTACGCGTCCCTCTACCGGACCCAGTTCGGCGGCGGCTCGCCCGAGGCGCCGCGGTCGAGCCCGGCCGCCTCCTGACCCGCACGAGCGGGCCGGCCCCCGGCTCCACCGTGCCAGGGAGCGGGGGCCCGGCGGGGCTCGGGCGGCGGGCCCGGTGGGGGGCCGGGCGTTGCCCACCCACCGGAGCCCGCCGCGGGGTTTACGCCCCGGCGACCATGGCGGTGACGGGCGAGCCGAGAGGGCTGCCGCCCGCCGAGCCGAGGAAGACGGCGTCGCCGAAGGAGAAGATGCCGCCGTCGGCGGCCACGAAGCGGTACCCGCTGCCCGACGACGAGCGGGCCATGCCCACGATGGGCTGGTTGAGGCGGATGGCACCGGTGGAGCCGAAGAAGGCGGCGTCGCCGAAGGAGAAGATGCCGCCGTCGCGGGCCACCAGCCAGTAGCCCTTGCCGGACTTGCTGGACGACATGCCCACCACCGGCTGGTTGAGCTTGAGGGCGCCGGTGGAGCCGAAGAACTTGGCGTCGCCGAAGGCGAAGATGCCGCCGTCGGCGGCCACGAACCAGTAGCCGGCGCCGGTGGGGCTGGCCGTCATGCCGACGATGGGCTGGTTGAGCTTGAGGGCACCGGTGGAGCCGAAGAACTTGGCGTCGCCGAAGGAGAAGATGCCGCCGTCGCGGGCCACCAGCCAGTAGCCCTTCCCGGTCGGCGTGGCCGCCATGCCCACGATGGGCTGGGCCAGGGCGCGGCCGGCCATGGAGCCGTAGTAGCCGGCGTCGCCGTGGGCGAACACGGCGCCGTCCGACGCGGCCTGCCACGTGCCCGAGCCGTTGGGCTTGGCCGTGATGGCGACGACGGGCGCCGACGGCGTGACCACGGGAAGGCCGGGGACGGCGCCGAAGGTGTGGATCTCGCCGGCGGAGCCGGCCAGGCGGTACCACTCGCTGCCCGAGGTCAGGGTCCCGACGATGGGGGCGGCGGCGGCCGTGACGATGCTGCCCGAGGTCTGCATGAACACCTGCGTCACCCAGATGGTGGAGCCGGCGATCACCACGCCGATCCCGACGGCGTTGAAGGCGGGGTCGACCATGTTGGCCAGGTGGGCCGGGCTGGCGACCAGGGCGTTGTGCAGGACGAGCACCGTCGGGCCGTAGCCCACGTTCTCACCGATCTTCCGCCAGCCCGACGGGACCTGGGACGACAGGCTGGGGTTGTGCGACAGCGAGTTGGCCGCCGCCATCTTCCCGGACCAGGTGCGGGCCACGTCGCCGAGGCGGGTGTCCACGGCCAGGGGGGCCAGGCCCCGTGAGGCCCGGAGGTCGTTCAGCCGGGTGACGAAGTCGGTCTCCTCGGCGCTGTCGGCGGCGGCCGGCGCCGCTCCCAGCAGGGGGGCGGTCGAGAGGACGAGCAGGAGGGCGAGCAACCCCTTGGCGAGCCTGGCCACGATGTTCCTCCTGAACTACGGGAGAACACGGGCCTCCCGTTTCGGTAACCCGGCTGCCATGCGAGGGGTCGCTCGCAGAAGGCCCGTGGGCTTTGCGTCCTCCGGGTTTCCCCGGGGTTGCCGTTTCGTCGGTTGTCACCCCGAATGTCGGCGCGAGGGCGCCGCGACTTGAGGCTCTGAGCAGAACGGGGAAGAGCGCTGCGTCCCCGTGGTCGTGCGGCAGAATGGGCCCGGACCAGCGGGCGTGGCGCAACTGGCAGACGCGCCGGGTTTAGGTCCCGGTGCCGCAAGGCATGGAGGTTCGAGTCCTCTCGCCCGCACAACGCTGTGACCAGGGCTTT
>JBQTJJ010000080.1:0-2182 GCA_052387235.1 Actinomycetota bacterium | reverse complement strand
CGAGCGCGGCCGGCTTGGAGGCGTCGTCGTTGGTGAGGATCAAGGTGGGGTGGTCGTGGCCGAGGCCGCGCACGGCGATCTGGCGCAGCGGCTGCGAGCAGCCCCGGACCGTGACGGTGTCCTCGTGGACCTGGGGGCGGGTGTAGGGGCCACGCCGGTCGAGGCTGATGGTGGTCCAGGCGTCGTCGGGGAGGGCTTCGAGGCGGGCGGTGAGCTTGGCGTTGCGGGCCCGCAGGGTGAGGAAGGTGATGCCCTCGGCGTGGAGGGCGGCCAGGCCGGCGCCGGTGGTGACCTTGGAGTCGAACACCAACAGCTCGGGGTAGGCGCCGGTGACGTCGCGCCAGTGGCGGGCGAAGGCCAGCGCCTCGCCGGACTGGCTGGCCTTGGTGGCCGTGGCGTTGGCGTAGACCAGGTTGTGGGTGTCGCCGTCTTGGGCGAAGAAGCTGAGCACCGACTCGGTGCGCTGAGAACGCCTTGGTACGTAATGGGTTTCGAGGGCCACGTCGTCGCCGAAGTGCATGATGGCGTGGAAGTCCAGGTCGAACTCTCTTCCTTGGATCTGGCCGGCCCGAACCGCCGATGCACCGAGGGCGGCCAACAGCTTTCGGCCGTGGGTGCGCGACAGCCGGTAGGAGTAGGTGCCCAACGCCGTGGCCTTGGGCAGCGACTCCAGACCGGCGAAGACGGCCAGTCCGGCGTCGGCGGCCACGTCATCGACATGCGACACCCGGCGCTGGCCGATCATCTTGAGCGCCAGCAGCGACAGCACCGAGGCCAGGGCGGGCACCTCGCGGGTGCCGGGCATGCGGGCCGCGGCCACCGCGCCGGCCAGGTCGAGCTCGACCAGGGCGGGCGCCACCAACAGCAGCCCGGCATAGGACGTCTCGTCGGCGACCGGGTGCTCGGGCCAGGTGATGACCCGGGTGCGGGCCTGGCGCTCCCGCATCGCCGGCGTCGGCCCGCCCCGGCGCCTCGCCAGGCGCTCAAGGCCCTCGTCGCGGCAGATCTCCCACACCCCGGTGCGGTTGAGCGGGGTAGGCCCGAGGGCGAGGGCGGCGGTGATCTGGTCGATGGAGTGGCCCTGGGCGCGCAGCGCCAGCACTTGGTCCCGGGCCGCGGCCTTGGCCGGGGCGGCTCGGGGCCCGGGGCGGCGCTCCACGAAGAAGTGGCGGTCGCCGCCGCGGAAGTCCCGGGCCATGGCCGCCACCGTCGCTGCGGTGTAGCCGAACCGCTCGCCGGCCTCGGCGGCGGACAGCCCCTCCACGAAGTAGGCCCGCAGCGCCTCGTAGCGGCGGTGGGCCACCTCCTCCGGCGACACGAAGAACTGGCCATCGGCTCGATAGGGCTGTATCGCTGACGACACCAGCCATCATCGTAAAGTGCCCACCGGCGAAAGGGGTGGACCCCTCGCTGGCTCACACCGCCTGGTACTGCCGACATCGCCGTAATTACAGGGTTGTTGGCCTACCCGCATCGGAATTCACCGGCGGCAGCCACATGGCCGCCGCGGCAATGACTTCAGGAGCAACCGACTCCTGGATCAGCGGGACGACCCTATCAAGGTCAGCCCCGTCGACGGCAGGCCCGGTAGAACAAGGCTTTCGCGCCTCCCCCATCCCAGCCCTGCGTGTCAGACGCCCGAACCTTGGGAGTTCGAGAATCCGAGTTAGGGCCCGCGAGAGAATTACGAACGTGTAGTTCGGCGCTGGCGTCTCGGTTTGGTGGCGAGGTCGTAGTTCCACTCGGGGTGCCATTCGTGGCCGGCAAGGGGCACGGCGGCGAGCTGTTCGTCGGTGACCGCGACGCCGGTCGGGTAGTAGCCCTGGTCCCACTCGGCCTGGACCCGCAGGCCGGTCTCGGTGGTGGTGCCGGCGACGAGCTCGACGATGGTGCGGTAGGAGGTGAGGGGCTTGCCCCTCCAGTTGATGGTGACGAAGCTGAACAGGCGGTGCTCGACTTTGTTCCACTTGGAGGTGCCCGGCGGGTAGTGGCACACCGTGATCTCAAGGCCGGTCTCGGCCGCCAGGCGGGCCAGCTCGACCTTGTAGAGGCGACTGCGGTAGCTGTTGGAGCCACCGGCGTCGGCGGTGACCATCAGCCGGGTGGCGTCGGGGTAGCGGGCCGCTCCCATGGTCTGCCACCAGCGGCGGATGGCGTTGACGGCGAAGGTGGCGGTGTCGTG
>JBQTJJ010000079.1:0-12537 GCA_052387235.1 Actinomycetota bacterium | reverse complement strand
CCGTCAGCGGCGCCAACGTGGTGGAGCGCGACGGCGTGTCGCACCGCCACCCGGCCCGCTTCGTGCTGGTCGGCTCGATGAACCCGGAGGAGGGCGAGCTGCGCCCGCAGCTGCTCGACCGCTTCGGCCTGGCGGTCGACGTGGCCGCGCCCACCGACACCGCCACCCGGGCCGAGATCGTGCGGCGCCGGCTCGACTTCGACGCCGACCCCGCCCGCTTCCGCTCCCGGTGGGCGGCGGCCGAGGACGGGCTCGCCCGGCGGCTGGCGGCGGCCCGCCCCGCCGCCGTCCCCGACGACCTGCTCGAACCGATCGCCTCGCTGTGCGTCGCCGGCGGCGCCGAGGGCCGGCGCGCCGACCTGGTGATCGCCCCGGCCGCCGCCGCCCTCGCCGGCTGGGCGGGCGGGGCGGCGGCCGGACCTGAAGACGTCCGCCGGGTCGCCCACCTGGCCCTCGCCCACCGCCGGCGCCGCACCCCGTTCGAGGCGCCCGGCATCGACGACGCCGACCTCTCCGCCGCCCTCGACGAGAGCCTGGGCCGGCGCTCCGGGCCGGCCGGCGACAGTGGCGATGGCGGGGTAGGTGACGGCGACGAGGTCCGTGACGGCGACGAGGTCCGTGACGGCGAGGCCCGTGACGGCGACGGTGGCGGCGGTGACGGTGAGGATGCTGGTGGGCGCGACCGCCGGCACGACGCGGCCGGGCCGGTCCGGCCGGTCCGGCTCGCGTCCGCCCCCTCGCCGATCGGGGCGCCGGGCCGGCGCTCGCCCGGCGGCGGCCCGCGCGGCCGGCTCGTGACCGACCGGGAGGCCGACGGTGCCGTGCTGTCCGTGGCGGTGGCCGGCACGGCGCGGGCGACGGCCATGGCCCGCGTCGCCGATCCGGCGTCGCAGCCGAGGCTGCGGGAGGCGGTGCGGGAGGCCAAGGTCGCCAACCTGGTCGTCATCGCCGTCGACACCTCGGGCTCGATGGGCGCCGAGCGGCGCGTGGCCGCCGTCACCGCCGCCGTCCACGGCCTGCTCGTGGACGCCTACCAGCGCCGGGACCGGGTGGCGGTGGTGGGCTTCCGCGACCAGGGCGCGGAGGTCGTCGTCCGCCCCACCGGCAGCGTGGAGGTGGCCAAGGCCCGCCTGGGGACGGTCACCACCGGCGGGCGGACCCCGCTGGCGGCCGGCATCGACGCCGCCCTCGACCTGGCGACGGGCTCGTCCACCGACCACCGGCCGCTGGTGGTGCTCGTCTCCGACGGCCGGGCCACCGCCGCGCCCGGCCCCGGCGACCCGACGGCAGCCGCCCTCGAGGCCGCCGGCCGGGTCCGGCGCCGGGGAGTGAGCGCCGTCGTCGTCGACGCCGAGGACGGGCCCGTCCGCCTCCGCCTCGCCGTCCCCCTCGCCGAGGCCATGGGGGCCAGGTACCTCACCCTGGACGAGCTGGAGGCAGGCGGGCTGGCATGACCACGGCGCGCAACGAGCAGCTCCTGGGCGCCGTCACCGACCTCGTCCCGTTCCTGCGCTGGCGGGTCGGCCCGCCCGAAGGCGACGAGCTGGCCGGCGACGAGCTGGCGGCCGATCCCGACCGCCTGGCCGGCGCGGTGGCCGCCACCGCCGCCGGGCGGGGGACCGACGATGCCCAGGTCGCCGCCTCGCTGTGGTGGCAGTCGTACGCCTACCGCGTTGCCGGCACGACCCTCGGCTGCTGGCTGCTGTCGGGCGCCGCGCCCGACCCCTCGGCGCCGGGGACCGCCGTCGGTGTCGCGAGGTCGCGGCCGTCGTCGGTGGTCTACTCCCCCGGCGCCGCCACGGTCACCGACCTCGGCGGGCTGGTGGATCGCCTCTTCGCCGGCCACCTCGACCGGGTGGCGGCGTCACTGCGCTCCCGCCACGCCCTCGGGACCGCCCTGGTTGCCGGCAACACCGCCTCGAGCATCGAGTCCGCGCTCGCCGCCGTGCGCACCGCGCCCGAGGCCCCCGAGCGCGGGGCGGCGCTGGCGGCGGTGCGCGCCGCCCTGCCCGCCGCGGTGACGGCCACCGTGGAGCTGGGGCCGGAGGGCGCCCGGCGGCGCACCTGCTGCCTGTGGTGGAAGACGGCCGACGCGGGCGGGAGGCTGTGCGCCGACTGCTCCCTGCACGAACGCGCACCCGGAGCTACAGTCCCCGGCGACGACTGACGTACCCAGGAAGCCGGTGCGATCCCGGCGCGGTCGCGCCACTGTGACCAGCTCGATCCATTCGGACCGGGCGGGAAGCCAGACCCTGGTTCGTCGGCACAGCCAACGGGACGCGTCATCCCGAGAGGAGATCCACATGGCCGCACCCATCGCCGTCGACCGGCCCACCGTCTGGGTCCCGCCCGCCGTGCCGCTGCGCGAGCTGCTGCCGTGGGCGGCCCTCGTCGCCATCATGGCCGGGATCGCCGTCTACTTCGTGGGCGCCGAGGGTGGCGCCGCCTCCCTGCTGGGAGGGGACACCGTGCACGAGCTCGTGCACGACGCCCGCCACCTCCTCGCCCTCCCCTGCCACTGACGGCGGCGGCGGCCTCCCGATGGTGACGAGCTACATCCTGCGCGGACTGCTGGCCGGCGCCATCGCCGGCGCGGCCGCCTTCGGGTTCGCCCGGGCCGTCGGCGAGCCCCAGATCGCCCGGGCCATCGCCCTCGAGGAGGCGTCGGCCCGCCTTCACGGCGACGCCGGCGGACCGGAGGTCGTGAGCCGGAGGGTCCAGACCACCTTCGGCCTGGCCACCGGCCTGCTGGTCACCGGCGCGGCGCTGGGCGGGCTGTTCTCCCTCGCCTTCGCCGGCGCCTACCGCCGCCTGAGCGAGGCGGGGCCACGGGTCACCTCCCTCGCCATCGCCGGCGCCGCGTTCGTCGCCGTCTTCCTCGTCCCGTTCCTCAAGTACCCGGGCAACCCGCCGGCGGTGGGCGACCCCGCCACCATCGGGCGGCGGACCGCCCTGTACTTCGTCCTCATCGCCTTCTCCCTCGCCGGCCTGGCCGCCTCGATCGCCTGGCGACGCCGCCTCCTGGCGCGGGTGTCGGCCTGGAACGCCTCGCTGATAGCCGTTGCCGCCTACCTGTCGCTCGTCGCCGTCGCCTACGTCGTCCTGCCCGGTTTCGACGAGGTCGCTCCCGGGTTCCCTGCGAGCCTGCTGTGGCGGTTCCGGGTCGCCAACCTCGGTATCCAGGCCGTGCTGTGGGCCGCCATCGGGCTCGCCTTCGGCGCCCTCACCGAGCGCTCGGAGCGCGGGTCCGCCCGGTCCCGGCCGGACCCGATCCCCGTTATGGGCTGACCGGTGCCCGCACTGCTGGATGCCGTCGTGGTCGACATCGGCGCCATCCTCGCCATCCAGGCGGGCCCCACCGGGCCCACCGAGCCGCACGAGATCGCCCTGCGGCCCGACGTCGTGGCCGACCTCCGCCGGCTCGCCGGCGCCGGCTACCGCCTCGGCGCGGCCACCGGCGCAGCGACGATGGTCGAGGACGAGGCGCGCACCCTGCTCGGCCCGACCGGGCTGAGCCGGTTGCTCGAAGTGGTCGCCGCGCCGGCGCTGGGGGGAGCCGGCGAGCCCGACCCGGGGGTGCTGCGCACCGCCCTCGAGCGGCTCGGCGTCGCCGACCCGGCGAGGGCGCTGTACGTCGGCGACCGCGACACCGACGAGAGCGCGGCAGTGGCGGCCGGCACGGCCTTCGCCCGGGTGGGCGACGGCACCCTGCGGGCCGCCGTCGACGGCTGGATCGAGGCGCATGCCGGCCGCCGGTTCGCGGCCGCGGCCGCCGCCGTGGGCCCGCCCGACCACGCCGCCGCTGCCGTCGCCGCCGAGCTCCAGGCCCGCCTGACCAAGCCCCGGGGATCGCTCGGCCGCCTCGAATCCATCGGCGTGCAGCTGGCCGGCCTGGCCGGCCTGAGCCCGCCCCCCGTGCCGGCGCCGGCCACCGTCGGGATCTTCGCCGGGGACCACGGCGTGCTCGCCGAGGGCATCTCGCCGTGGCCGCAGGAGGTCACGGCCCAGATGGTCGCCAACTTCGCCACCGGCGGTGCGGCCGTCAACGTGCTCGCCCGCCACAGCGGCGTGGAGGTCGTGGTGGTCGACGTCGGCGTCGCCACGCCCCTCCCCGCCGCCGAGGGCGTGGTGGCACGGCGCGTCGGCGCCGGCACCGCCAACCTGGCGACGGGCCCTGCGATGACCCTCGTCGAGACCCGCCAGGCCCTCGACGTCGGCGCCGAGATCGCCCAGGCCGCCGTGGCCAGCGGCGCCCGGTGCCTGATCACCGGCGACATGGGGATCGGCAACACCACACCCTCGGCCGCGCTGATCGCGGCCTTCACCGGCCGTCGGCCGGCGGAGGTCACCGGCCGCGGCACCGGCATCGACGACGCCACCCTCGCCCGCAAGGTCGACGTGGTCGAGCGCGCCCTCTCCCGGCTGGCGGCCGACGCCGACCCCCTCACCGTCCTCGCCGAGGTGGGCGGGCTCGAGATCGCGGCCCTGGCCGGCTACGTCGTCGCCGGCGCGGCCGCCGGCGTCCCCGTCCTCGTCGACGGGGTCATCGCCGTGGCCGCCCTCCTCGCCGCCGAAACCCTCGCCCCCGGCACCTCGGCGTGGTGCATCGCCGGGCACCGCTCGGTCGAGCCGGGGGCCACGGCCGCGCTCGCCCACCTGGCGATGGACCCGTTGCTCGATCTCGGCCTCCGCCTCGGCGAGGGCACCGGCGCCCTGCTCGCCCTCCCGGTCGTGCAGGCCGCGGCCAAGGTGCTCGGCGAGATGGCGACCTTCGACAGCGCGGGCGTGGCCGACAAGCAGGCGTGATCCGCTCCGGCCGCGGCTTCGCCCGTGGCAGCTGCGGCGAGCTGGTCCAGGGCGTCACCACCGGCGGCGAGGCGTTCCAGGTGTCGCTGCCCGTCGCCCTCGGGACCACGGTCACGGCATGGTTCGAGGCGTCCGACGAGGTCGAGGTCGGCGGCGGGCCGGCGGCGGCCAAGCTGGCCGCCGGCGTGGCCGCCACGCTCGACCTGATCGGCGCACCGCCCCAGCGGGTGCGCGTCCGGAAGGAGAGCGACCTGCCGGTGGGCAAGGGCATGGCGTCGTCGACGGCCGACATCGTGGCCGCTGCCCGCGCCACCGCCGCCGCCTTCGGCGTCGAGATCGGCGCCGACGAGCTGGCCGAGCTGGCTGGTGCCATCGAGCCCTCGGACGGGTCGATGTACCCGCGGACGGCGCTCCTCCGCCGCCGCGGGACCGCCCTGCGGCGGTGGCCCTGGACACCGGCGTTCACCGCTGTGGTGCTGGTCCCGTCGACCACGACGGCGACCGACGACGTCGCCGTGGAGTGCCTGGCCCGGGCCGGCGGCAGCTACGACCGGATCGTGGCGGATCTCGAACGGAGCGCGGCGACGCACGACCGCCGCGGCTTCCTCGCCGCCGCCGCCGCCTCGGCCCGGATCCACCACGAGCTCGTGGGCAACCGCTGGAGCGCATGCCTCCCCCGGCTGGCCGAGGAGTCCGGCGCCATCGGATGGAACGTCGCCCACACCGGCCCCGCCGCCGGCCTACTCTTCGAGGCGACACCGGCGGGGAGACGTGCCGCGCTGGCCGCAGCCCCCCGCCTCGGTGAAGGTCTGGCCGTCCGCACGATCGTGACATCAGCCGGATAGCTCGGATCGTGCGCTCACAGCGCAGCTGTCGCCCCGGCCGCCGAGGACCAGGGAGGTCGCGCCCAGGCTCGGATGGATTGTCACCCCTGGAAACGGCACGAGCAGGGGCGCTCGGCAATCGCGTCGCCGAGAGCGCCAACAGCGTCCGACCGCGTTCCACGTGTACCTGGGCGAGCCGGCCGGACGTTGCCGCCCTCAGACCCGCGCACGCGGAAGAAGGGATGACGTCCCGCATCGTCGAAACGTTTCCCACACCGAGGGGTCAGCTGCTTCGGCTGACTCGCGTCTGCGTCACACAGCTCCGCTCGGCGTCGCTCCCGTCCGCGGATCGCCTGCGCTCCTCGTACTGCTTGCGCTGTCCATAGCGGGTCATGCCCCGCGGCTTCACCACGTTCAGCCCGAGGACGAAGCCGAGTACCCCCACGCCGATCCCCGGATGGAGCACATCGCCGCCGAGCTGGCCGAGTTCGGCCGCGCTGGCGCCGCGCGCCAGATTGGCTCGGGTGCTCACCGTCGGCATGTGCAGGACGAGCACGACGGTGGCGAAGAACGTCAGTGCCAGGGAGGCCGCCACCCAGTAGTGCCGGAAGAGGCCCCATCTGGTGCCGAGTCCCATGACGCACCCCGTCACCAGGGACCCGACGGCGAGCGGAACGATGACGTACCAACCCATCAGTTCCATGGCGATCCATCCCGATCGGACCGTCTCCACGTCCGAGCTGCGTACGGTGACGATGCCCACGGCGAGATAACTCATCGCGGCACCCAGCCAGCCGACGGAGCAGGCGAGGTGAACCGCGAGCGTGAACTTGCGGGCACCCGGTGCCATCGCCAAAAAGGCGCTCATCCTCCGTGCGAGACGCCTGCCGGGGGACGGTGCTTCGCGTCCAACTCGACAGCCTCAGCCCCCCCATCGCCACCGCCGGCGTGGCGCCCCGGTCTGTGTTCGCCCCCGGTCGCGAGCTGGACGACCAGGAATACGACGATCAGTGCCAGGACCACGACTCCGAGCACCCTGACCCATCGCGGGGCCCCAATCGGCACGAAGCCGTCTTCTCCCTCGACCTGGTTCTCCCCGACCGGTTGCGCCGACTGGTCGCCCATCTGGTCCTCCTCGAGCCCGCTGACGACGAGCGAATGAACGATACACTCTGTCTGGGGTGAGTTCATACCGTCGATTCAGCGGCGGTGCGTATACTCAGGGCAGTGCCACGGCCGTGGAGCGAAACCATCGACACCCACCGTCGCGATGTCCGCGACGCCATCCTCGACAGCGCGGCACGCCTGGCGGCCGAGCAGGGACCGCTCTCGGTCACCATGTCGCAGGTCGCGTCGGCGACTGGCATCGGCCGAGCCACGTTGTACAAGTACTTCCCTGACGTGGAGACGATCCTGCTCGCATGGCACGTGCGGCAGGTCGAAGCTCACGTCGAGCAACTCGCAGCGATCCGGGACGGTGCCGGTGACGCCGCAGCCCGCCTGGCCGCCGTCCTCGACGCGTTCGCAGCCATCTCCCACGAGAACCACGCGACCGATCTCGCCGCCCTCCTCCACCGGGGCCCCCATGTCGACCGGGCCCACGACCGGCTCCGGGAGCTGGTCGCCGACCTGGTGTCCGAAGGGGCGGGCAAGGGGCAGCTCAGGGTCGACGTCGCTCCCTCGGAGCTGGCGAGCTACTGCCTCCACGCATTGTCGGCAGCCCGGGACATGCCGTCGAGGGCTGCAGTGCGGCGTCTGGTCAGAGTGACGCTCTCGGCGCTGCGGCCTCAGGCCCGGTAAGGGGCTTCGAGTCAACTACGTGAGTGAAGGAGCGAGCCGGTCTGCTTACCGATCCGGTAGTAACCCTTACCGGACAAGCGAATCCAACGACTCCCGGGCAGACCGGCGTCGCCCCTTCCGAGCAGGTAGTGACTCGCAGGCCCTAACGGGCTCGTGCGTTCGTCAGCCCCCGCTCCTCCCGGAAAGGATCGCCGCCACCCCGGGTTCCCGGCGGAGCAGGTGGCACCGTGTTCCGGCGCCGAGACACATCGACAACGCCACAGGATCGTGCTCCGGCCGACCTGGAGGTAGTCCGACGCCGACGTGGAGGTGCTCACCTCGGGCCGGCCCACGGGAAACTGTGGTCGAGCGGAGACACAATGGCCAAAGGACCGGACAAGAGGAGCGCAACCGCCATTCGCCGCGCGCTGGCGCGTCCCCACTTCCGGCGGTTGTTCGTAGCCCAGACGGTGAGCCGGTGGGGCGACACGTTCAGCGCCGTGGCCCTGGTCATCGCGGTGTACAACCTCACCGGCTCGGGCGTCCAGGTCAGCGCCGTCGTGGCCGTCGAGATCGCTCCGGTCCTCCTCTTCGGGTTCCTCGCCGGCAGCGTCGTGGACCGCCTCCCCCGTCGGCGGGTCATGGTCGCCGCCGACCTGGGCCGTGCCACGATCGCCGCGCTCCTGGCCCTCGCACCCGACCATCTCTGGGCGATCTACACCGCCGCCTTCGGGCTGTCGGCACTCACCGTGTTCTTCAACCCGGCTGCCGCCAGCGTCGTGCCCAACCTCGTCCAGGAAGACGAGCTCGTCGGCGCCAACTCCGCCCTGTGGTCGGCGGCCGTGCTGTCGCAGATCGTGCTCGCCCCCGTCGCCGGTGCCGTCGTCGCCTGGGCCGGGGCCGCCACGGCGTTCGCCATCAACGCCATCTCGTTCCTCGTGTCCGCCGCGGCACTCGCTCGCCTGGCCGTCCCTCCCAGCGCGCCGATCCACCACCAGGGCCGCTGGGCTCAGGCCGTCGAAGGCGTCAGTGTCATACGCCGCAGCCGCTTCCTCGCCACGCTCGCCGCCGTCCAGGGGCTGGCCGCCCTGTCGGCGGGAGCGACGAGCGCCCTGCTCGTCGTCCTCGCCCAGCGACACCTCGACGTCGACGCCCGCGGCTTCGGCCTGCTCCTCGCTGCCATCGGCGTCGGTGCCGGGGCTGGCCCCCTGGCGCTGCAACGCTTCGTCACCGACGTCCGCCGCCCGGTGTTACTGTTCGGCCCCTACCTGCTGCGCGGCGTCGTGGACCTCGTCCTGGCCACCTTCTCGAGCTTCGCCGTGGCCCTCGGCGCCCTTGCCGCCTACGGCGTGGGGACGAGCACCGGCAACGTCACCTACAACACCGCACTCCAGACCACCACACCCGACCGGCTCCGCGGCCGGGTCTTCGCCTTCTACGACGTCGTGTGGCAGACGGCCCGGCTCGCCAGCATCGGTATCGGCGGCGTTCTTGCCGATCAGCTCGGCATCCGTGGCGTCTACATCATGGGTGGCGCGCTGCTCATCGCTGCGGGCGCCATCGGCTATGCCCGGGTTCCACCAGCCGCCATGATGAGCTCCGCGGTCGCTGACGACGGGTGAGGTGAGTTCTCGGCGCCGACATCTGAGACGTCCTCCCCCCGCTGTGCTCGTGGCGTAACTCGCTGCGCAGCGTGTCGGTGAACCCGCTGACGGCCTGCTCGTCGTCGACCTGCGCCGCCGCCTCGACCGCCTCGGCGTCGGCGGCGTCGACGGGGATGGCGCAGGCCCCCCGTGGGATTCAGCGTCCGACCGCTTCTTCGAGCTCGGCCTTGGTCATCTTGGAGCGGCCCTTGATGCGCCTGTCGCGCGCTTCGTTGTAGAGCTGATCCCGGGTGCGACCACCCGGACCCCGGTGGGACCGCAGCCCACCACGACGGCCCGAGGAGATGTCCTCCGTCGAGGTACGGCTCGACTCATCGGCCTCTCCGGCGCGGGCCCGCTCCTTGTTGACGGTGCGCGCCGCGATCTCCTTGGCGGTGTCCTCGTCCTCACCCCGCTCCAGCAGGCCCTCTTTGATGTGGTCGTACTGGCGTTCGCGTTTGTCGCTCCACGCTTGCTGCGGCATGGCTGGGCTCCTCTCGTCGGGACGCCGAAGAGCGACCGGGCTCGCACTGGCTCTACCCGATCCCTACCGTTCACGAACCGGGCGGGCCGGTTAGGGCACGGCGCCGGCGGGTACCCGCGACCGCGGTAATGGACTGCGAGCCAACTACCTGCTCGGAAGGGGCGACGCCGGTCTGCCCGGGGTTCCTTGGATTCCCTTGTCCGGCAAGGGTTCCTTCCGGATCGACAAGCAGACCGGCGGCGCCCCTTCACTGACGTGGTTGACTCGCAGTCCCTAAGTGGACGCGACCCGAGGAGACCCGGAATGGCTTTCACCGATCCTGTCCTTCCCGTTAGCCCTGTCCTCCCCGACCCCTCCGATCCAGACCGGCTCCCGGTGCCGCCCGTGCCGGACCCCGGGCCGGGAACGGCTCCAGCACCCCCGGGCGAGCCGTTCCCGCCGGGGCAGCCGCTCGGCGCGCCGCCCACCGAGACCGAGCCGGCGTGACTACAGCGGGCGGCCCCGCCGTCCCACGACCGTGCCCGCCGCCCTGCACCCGCAGCGGTGACGTTCGTAGGAACCGAAGTGTCCGGCTTGTTGCTGGCGGGTAGAGCCGTCCCCAGCCTTCCGACGCAGGAGAACGATGAGAGAGCGACGACCGGCCAGCGAGCGCAACCAGTCCGTGTGGATGCGCACCGAGCCCGGTGATGCCTTTCCGGCACTGGCCGGTGACCTCCGCGTCGACGTGGCCGTCGTCGGAGGTGGCATCGCTGGGCTGACGACCGCGTTCTTGCTGAAGCAGAGCGGCGCCTCGGTCGCCGTCCTGGACGGGCGCCGGATCGCCTCGGGCTCCACCGGCTACACCACGGCCAAGGTGACCTCATTGCACGGCCTCACCTACGTCGAGCTCATCGCTACCGCCGGTGAGGAGAAGGCCCGCCTGTACGGAGAGGCCAACCAGGCGGCTGTCGGACAGATCGCGACGCTGGTCGAGGTCCTGGGCGCGGACTGTGATTTCGAGTCCCAAGCGGCATTCACCTACACCCGGGATGCTGCCAAGCGCACCGACGTAGAGGCCGAGGTCGAAGCGGCCGTACGGCTCGGCCTCCCGGCGTCCTTCGTGGAGGACACCGAGCTCCCGTTCCCCGTGGAGGGGGCCATCCGCTTCGACGGCCAGGCCCAGTTCCATCCACGTCGGTACTGCCTGGCCTTGGCCGGCGCCATCGCCGGTGACGGTTCCCACGTGTTCGAGCTCAGCCGCGCCGTGGGCGTCGACGACGACGACGAAGGGGCGACCGTACGGACCGACGCAGGATCCGTCAACGCACACCACGTGGTGGTGACCACGCTGCTGCCCTTCGTCGACCGCGGAGCGTTCTTCGCCAAGGCCCAGCCTGCCCGGTCCTACGCCATGGCCATTCGCGTGAACGGGCACGTACCCGAAGGGATGTACCTGGGCATCGACTCGCCCACGAGGTCGGTGCGTCCTGTGCTCATCGACGGGGAGCGGGGCCTGGTCGTGGGCGGCGGAAGCCACGGCGTCGGCCAGGAGGACGACACCGGGCACTACTACGCCGACCTCGAGGGATGGGCTCGGGAGACGTTCGACGTGGACGACGTCGACTCCCGCTGGTCGGCACAGGACTACGTCACCGTCGACAAGCTTCCCTACGTCGGGCGTTCCCCCCGCATGAGCCGCACCTTCGTGGCTACCGGCTTTCGGAAGTGGGGCATGACGAACGGCACCGCCGCCGCCATGGTGCTCGCCGACACCATCTCGGGGCACGGCAACCCCTGGTCCGAGCTGTTCGACGCAACCCGGATCGGTGGGGCATCGGCAGTGAAGAAGCTCGTCGAGGACAACGTCGGCGTGGCCAAGCGCCTCCTCGGCGGCGCCGCCCGCCGATTCGAGACCTCCTCGGCCGAGCACCTGGCCCCGGGCGAGGGAGGCGTGGTCAAGATCGAGGGCGATGCCGTGGGTGCCTACAGGGACCCCGAAGGCACGCTCCATGGCGTCAGCCTCACCTGCACCCACCTCGGCTGCACCGTCCGCTGGAATCCGGCCGAGACCAGCTGGGACTGCCCGTGCCATGGCTCCCGGTTCAGCGCTCTGGGCGCGATGTTGCAAGGGCCGGCGGTCCACGATCTCGATGTCATCGAGTTCGAGGAGGAGGCGGTGCCATAGGCCCCACTGGTCGTCCTCGGAAGGGGCGACGCCGGTCTGCCGGGGGGTGGTACGCCTCCGCTACCGCCTCAGGGGTCTCGGGCCAGGATCTCGGCTGCGGCCCGCATCTGCTTGGCGAGATGCTTACGGGCTTCGGCCTTCCCCGTCTGGCGCATCTCCTCCCTCGCGTCCCTGATTGTCGCCCGCAGGTCTCGGATCGCCTCGTGCGCCTCCGTAGTTGCCACCTTCAACGCCTCGCGTTCAGCCACGAACTGGGCGAGAAGATCGGTCAGATCCGACCGAGTCCGCTCCGCCTCGGCCAAGACCTCTTCAAGAGATTGGACCATACGTCGACAGTACGCGGTCGGCCCCCGCCCGAATCACAATGCAGGCCGACCATGTCCCGCATCGCGAACCGCGCGCGCCGGCCGCGATGCACCGTTCGGTTGTCCTCGACCACCTGTCCTCGACCACCAAGGGGTCCGCGGATCACGGAGCAGGCGTTCGTTCGGCGTCAGACCTCGACGACCTCGAGTTCCGGATCGAGGCGGCGAAGATCGTCGGCGTCCGACGTCAGCACTCGTTGTCCTGCACGACGAGCGCAGATGACGACATGAGCGTCGACTACTTCGGTAGTGCCCGAGGCTCCCAGCAGACGCCCGACGTTCGTGGCGTCCACGCGGTCGAGGGCGACGACATCGGCGTTCGGCTGGCGGAGCAGGCGGGCGAGGCGGACCTGGCGCTCGGGCCGCCGGATCGCCTGAGCGAGTGCTCCTGCCGGCACGGTGAGACGAGCCCCGACTTCGGTCGCTCGTGTCAGCAGCACGACGACGGAGCGAACATCCCGGTCGACAGCGA
>JBQTJJ010000078.1:0-6903 GCA_052387235.1 Actinomycetota bacterium | reverse complement strand
TGGGGATGCGGGCCGCCGACACCGGCTCGGTGACCGGCGACGAGCCGTTCTACCTCCTCACCACGCAGTCGCTGGCCTCGGACGGCGACCTCGACCTGCGGGACGAGTACGCCGGCGGCGAGGAGCGCGAGTTCTGGGACGGGCGGAACCGGCTGTGGAGGCAGATGGAGCCGGCCGCCGACGGGCGCCTGCTGTCGCCCCACGACCCCGGCCTGTCGCTGCTGGTCCTGCCCGCCTACGCGGTGGGCGGGCTGCGCGGGGTCCAGCGCTTCCTCGTGGTGCTGTGGGCCGCGGCCATGGCCTGCGCCGCCGTGCTGGCCCGGCGGGCGGGGGCGCCGGCGTGGGCCGCGCTGCTCGGCGGCGTGGTGGTCGGCGCCGGCGCCCCCGGGGTCGTGTACGCCTCGCAGGTGTAACCCGAAGGACAGGCCGCCCTGTGCGTGGCGCTTGCGCTGCTGGCGGCGACCGGCGCCGGCCGCCGGCGCCCCCTCGGCCCGCCGGCGCCGGCCCCCGCCGCCCCGGCCCGGCCCCTCCTGCTGGCCGGGGCGCTCATCGCCCTGGCCTGGCTGGGGGTGAAGTACGTGCCGCTGGGTGCCGTGATCGCCGGCGCCTGGGCGTGGCGGTTCCGGGCCGACCGCCGGGCCCTCGCCACCGCCGCCGGCGTGGCCGCGGTGGCCGCCGCCCACTTCGCCTGGTGGCACCTACACACCTTCGGCGGCCTCACGCCGTACACCACCAACGTGGTGTGGTCGGGGGAGGGCACGGCGTCCATCCTCGCCAGCCACCTCGAGCTGCGCGGCCGGCTGTACCGCCTCCACGGACTGTTCACCGACGCCCGGTTCGGGCTGCTCCGCTGGCTCCCGGCCGCCGTGCTGGTGGTGGCCGCCTCCCGCTGGCGGACCAGGCTGCCCTACCTGGCCGTGCTGGCCGTGTGCGTCCTGATGGGCACGTTCGTCTCCATCACCATGATGGGCTGGTGGTTCCCCGGCCGCATGCTGGTCGCCGGCTTCCCCGCCCTGGTGGTCCTGGTGGCGCTGGGTGCGGCCCGCCTGCCCCGCACGGCGGCGGTGCTGGGCCTGTGGTCGCTGGCCATCGCCGCCGCCGTGGTGTGGTCGGCCCGCACCGGCGGGATCCGCCTGGCCGTGGACCCGTTCACCCTGGGCGTCCCGCTGGCGCCGGCCGGCCTCTTCCCCGACTTCCGCTCCTTCCCGGCCCGCACCCTGGTGGCGGCGGCGGCCTGGCTGGTGGCGCTGGCCGGGCTGGCGTGGGCGCTGCGGGGCGGCCCGGCCGGGCGCCGGCCCCGTCCGTGGCGCCGGCGCCCGTTCTCCGTGCAGAAAACGCCCCTGGAGGTCGCGAACTGAGCGCGGAACCGGGTGGCCCGCCGGCGGCGGACCGGGCCGGTCCCCCCCGCACCCGCCGGCCGTAGCATCCGGGTATGGCGAAGATCCTCCTGCTCGACGGCAACAGCCTGGTCTACCGGGCCTTCTTCGCCCTGCCCACCGACATGGCCACCGCCTCGGGCCAGGTCACCAACGCCGTCTACGGCTTCACGTCGATGCTGATCAACCTGCTCAAGGACCACCAGCCCGACGCCATCGCCGTGGCCTTCGACCTCCCGGAGCGCACCTTCCGCCACGACCTGGTCCAGGACTACAAGGCGGGCCGGTCGGAGGCGCCCGACGTGCTGCGCCAGCAGATGGGCCTGGTGCGCCAGGTCGTCACGGCCCTGCACATCCCCATCCTCGAGGTCCCCCGCTTCGAGGCCGACGACGTGGTGGCCACCCTCGCCACCCAGGCCCGGGACCGGGGCGACGACGTCATCGTCGTCACCGGCGACCGCGACGAGTACCAGCTGGTGGAGGACCCGCACATCAAGGTCCTCTACAACCGGCGGGGCGTGAGCGACTACGTCCTGTACGACGAGGCCGGCATCATCGAGCGCACCGGGGTCACGCCGGCCAAGTACCCCGAGTACGCGGCCCTGCGGGGCGACACCTCCGACAACCTGCCCGGCGTGCCCGGGGTGGGGGAGAAGACGGCGGCCAGGCTCATCAACACGTGGGGCGACCTCGACGGCGTGTTCGCCAACGTCGACGCCAACACGCCCAAGCTGCGGGAGAGCCTGAAGGCGGCCGAGGCCCAGGTCCGCAGCAACGCCCGGGCCACGCCGCTCGTGCGCGACGTGCCCCTCGACTGCGACGTGGCCGACCTCAAGATGGGGGGCTTCGACCTCGATGAAGTGCGCACCCTGTTCAACTTCCTCGAGTTCCGCTCCCTGTGGGACCGGCTCATGGAGGCGGTGGGCGGCCCGGCCGGGGCGGAGGCGTCGGCCACGCCGGCGGGCGAGCCCCTGCACGTCGAGGTGACCCGGGTCGACTCGGCTGGCGCCGCCGTGGCCCTGCTCGACGACCTGGCGGGGCGGCCGGGGCCGCTGGCGGCCGAGATCTCGTGGACCGGCCCGGAGGGGCGCTCCGACCTGGCCGGGCTGGCCCTGGCCGAGCCGGCCGGCGCCGCCACCGCCGGCGCCACCTGGCTGCCGGTGGACCTGCTGGACGACCCGGCCGTGGCCCTGGCCCTCGGGAGGCTGTTCGACAGGGCCGGGCCGGCGCTGGTGGCCCACAAGGCCAAGGAGCTGATGCGGGGCCTCGACCGCCACGGCGTCGACGTGCGCAGCCTCGACCTCGACACGGCCGTGGCCGCCTACCTCATCGACCCGGCCGAGGCCCTCTACCTGCTGGAGGACCTGGTGGCCCGGTACACCGACGTGGAGCTGCGGGCCCCCGGCGCGCCCCCCGCCGGCCAGCTCGACCTCGACGGCACCGCCGCCGACCCCGTGGTGGAGGCGGGACGGCGGGCGGCGGCGGTGGCCCGCCTGGCGCCGGCCCTGTCCACCGCCCTCGAGGCCCGCGGCCTGCGCCGCCTGTACGACGACGTCGAGCGGCCCCTGGTGCGGGTCCTGGCCCGTATGGAGAAGGTGGGGGTGCGGGTCGACGTGCCCGAGCTGCGCCGGCTGTCGGACGCGCTGGCCTCCGAGTGCCAGACCCTCGACGCCGAGATCCAGGCGATGGTGGGCCACCCCTTCGTCGTCAACTCCACCAAGCAGCTGCGCTCGGTGCTGTTCGACGAGCTGGGCCTTCAGCCCCAGAAGAAGACCAAGACCGGCTTCTCCACCGACGCCGCCTCCCTGGAGAAGCTCAAGGGCCAGCACCCGGTGATCGACAAGCTGCTCCGCTACCGGGAGGTGGAGAAGCTGCGCTCCACCTACGGGGAGGCGCTGCTGGCCGAGGTCGGCGCCGACGGGCGCATCCACGCCACCTTCCAGCAGACCGTGGCCCGCACGGGCCGGCTGTCGTCGGACCGCCCCAACCTCCACAACATCCCCACCAGGACCGAGGAGGGGCACCGCTTCCGCAGGGCCTTCGTCCCCGACGAGGGCTCCCTGTTCCTGGTGGCCGACTACAACCAGATCGAGCTTCGGGTGATCGCCCACCTGGCCGAGGACCCCGGCCTCATCGACGCCTTCGAGTCCGAGACAGACATCCACACCGCCACCGCGGCCCGCATCTTCGACGCGGCGCCGGCCGACATAACCAGGGCCCAGCGGTCGAAGGCCAAGATGGTCTCCTACGGCCTGGCCTACGGCATGGAGAGCTACGGCCTGGCCCAGCGCCTCGGCATCGCGGTGGACGAGGCGGCCCGGATCCTCGCCGCCTACTTCGAGGCCTTCCCCAACGTGAGGGCCTACATGGAGCGCACGGTGCAGGAGGCCAGGGACCGGGGCTACACCGAGACCCTGTTCGGCCGGCGCCGGCAGATCCCGGAGCTGTCGTCGCTCAACTTCCGCATCCGCCAGGCCGGCGAGCGCCAGGCCATGAACGCCGGCATCCAGGGCCTGGCCGCCGACATCTTCAAGGTCGCGCTGGTGCGCCTCGACGCCGCCCTGGAGCGCGAGGGCCTGGCCAGCCGGGTGGTGCTGCAGGTGCACGACGAGGTGATCCTGGAGGTGCCCGAGGCCGAGCGGGACGCGGCGGCCGAGCTCACCCTCGAGGCCATGCGCCACGCCTGCGACCTGCGCGTCCCCCTGGAGGTCAACGTCTCGTGGGGCGCCAACTGGGCCGACGCCAAGAGCTGAGGCCGGGGCTAACTACAACCACCTCGGGCGCCGGCATGTGCTCACAGCGGCCGGCGGGACCCAGCGGGTTACCGTTCCGGCGTGGGTGACGGGGCCGACCGCCGGCGGGCGCTGGTGCTGCCCGCCCTGCTGGTGGTCGTCGCCGCCGTCGGCACGGCCCGGACGGTGACGCTGCACCAGTCCTCGTGGCACGGCGCGAGCTTCGGGATGTTCGCCACCTACGACAACGCGGCCTCCCGCACCGTGCGGGTCACGGTGGACGGCGCCGCCGTGGCGGTGCCGCCCGGGCTGGCGGACGACGCCGAGCGCCTGGAGGTGGTGCCCACCGACGCCGGCGCCCGGCGCCTGGCCGAGGCGGTGCTGCCGCGCACCGCCGGGGGGGCGAGGAGCGTGGTGGTGGAGGTCCGGCGCATCCACCTGCGCACGGCCGGGGGCGGCCTGCGCCTGACCACGTCGGCCCTGGCCCGGGGCGAGGCGCTCCGGTGACGGTCGCCGCCGGCGCACCCGCACCCCCCGCCGGCGCCGGCGCCACACAAGGCCCGCCGGAACGGCTGCGCACCGCCGAGGCGTTCCGGTGACGGTCGCCGCCGGCGCGCCCGCACCCCCCGCCGGCGCCACCCCTGGCCCCCTGGAGCGGCTGCGCACCGCCGACCCCCTCCTGCTGGTCCTGCGGGCCAGCCTGGTGGTGCTGCTGGTCAACGGCAACGACGACCCGGTGGTGATGGCGGGGGTGGCGGTGCTCTGCTTCGCCGCCCTCCCCCGGCCCCGCCTGCTGTGCAGCCCCTGGTTGTGGGCCGGCGCCTTCGCCGCCGTCGGGGCCCGCCAGCTGGCCACCTGGCACACCCTCGACGACCACGTCGTGGTCACGACGTACTGGTGCGGGGCCATCGCCCTCGGCCTCGGCGCCCGCGACCCCAGGGCCACCATGGCCCTCAGCGCCCGCTGGCTGGTCGGGCTGGTGTTCGCCCTCGCCGCCGGCTGGAAGCTGCTCTCCGGGCAGTTCCTCGACGGCACGTTCTTCCGCTACGCCCTGCTGTTCGACGAGCGATTCGAGGTGCTGAGCCGGACCCTCGCCGGCACCACGGACCGGATCCGCGACGCCGACGTGGGCGCCGTGGCCGGCCTCCTGGCCGGCGGCGGCGGGGGCGAGGTCGCCCTCGTGGAGGGATCGGGCGGGCCGGCGCTGGCCCTGGTCTTCACGTGGTGGGGCGTGCTCGTCGAGGCCGCCGTGGCCCTGACCTTCCTGCTCCCACTCCGGGGCCGGTGGCGGCACCTGCGCCCCGCCAGCCTCTTCGCCTTCGCGGGCACCACCTACGTCCTGCTCCCCGTCGGCGCCTTCGGTGCCCTCCTGCTCGTCCTCGGCGCGGCCCAGGCCGAGTCGGAGCGGCTGCGGGCGGCCTACGTGCTGGGCATCGGCGCCATGCTGGCGTGGGCCGCGGCCTGGCCGGTGCTCTTCCTCCGCTGACGCAGGACGCCGGGCGGGCCCGCGGGGTCAGTGCCCTCCGCCGGGGGCGGCGGCCTCGCCGGCCTGGAACAGCCCCAGGGCACCCTTGCCCACGTTTGCGAACTTGTGGGTGACGATCGGGTAGAGGCCGGCCTCGTCGAACGTGAACTCGACGAAGCCGCCCTGCGACGGCTGGAGGTCGAGGGCCTGGGCGCCGCCGCGCCGCTGGTCGGGTCGGAGCAGGTAGGTGCCCTCCTTGAACACCGTGTCGAACACGGTGCCGACGATGTGGAACGCGGAGTTCTCGCTCGGGCCGGCGTCGACCACCCATACCCGCACCCGCTCGCCGGGCTCGACCCGGATGGGACGGTGCCGGTACTGGTCGACGTAGCCGTTGAAGACGACGGCGTCGTGCTCCTCGCGCTGCATCCTGGCCAGATCGCCGGGCTCCCCGTCCGCGCCCAGGTACAGCTCGGACTGCACGAGCAGGTACTCGTGGGCCACCGGCGCCAGCTCGGGTGGGTCGATGACGATGGCGCCGTGCATGCCGTTGCCGATGTGGTGCAGGGCGGGGGCGGTGCCGCAGTGGTACATGAAGGCCCCGGCGTGCCTGGCCTCGAACTGGTAGACGAGCGACTCGCCGGGCTGGATCGTGCGCATCTCGTCGTTCCACGCCACCTTGCTGGCGTGGAAGTCGATGGAGTGGCCGAGCCTGCCCTCGTTGACCAGGGTCACGGTGAAGATGTCGCCGACCCGCCCCCGCAGCACGGGCCCGGGGAACTGGTCGTTGAACGTCCACAGCTCCTGCGTCACCCCGGGGGCGACCTCGATGACCTTCTCGGTGGCCCGGAGGGTCACGACGTGCTCCTTCCCGCCGGGAGCCGGCTGCAACGTCGGGTCGTAGGGCCTGAAGTCGGCCGCCGGCTCGGCCGTGAAGTCGACCTTCGCGCCGCTGTCGCTCGCGGCCGGCTCCACCCCGCCCCCGTCCCCCGGAGCCGGTCCGCCCGTCACCTCGATGGCGAGCACCATGCCGGCGTCCTTGTGGCCGGGGACGGTGCACCACGCCTGCGCCGACGCTTCGACCGTGCCCAGGCTGGCGGTGGCCGTCCCGCCCGGAGGGATCAGCTCGGTGCCCGTCGTGCCGTCCAGCTTGAGGTCGTGGGCGGCGGCACCGACGTTGGTGACGTTGACGATGACCTCGGCGCCGGCCGGCACCTCGATGCGGGCCGGTTTGACGTAGAGGTCGCCCAGCTCGATGTCGAAGGTGAGCGGCCCGCCGGCGGCGACGGCCGTGGCGCGCTCGCCCTTCGCCTCGTCGATGGCACGGAGG
>JBQTJJ010000077.1:0-14327 GCA_052387235.1 Actinomycetota bacterium | reverse complement strand
TTGCAGTGGAGGTGATGGGACTTGAACCCACGACTTCTACGTTGCGAACGTAGCGCTCTACCGGGCTGAGCTACACCCCCGAAGGTTGCTCAGGCTACCGGCCGCCGTCAGGGGGCGTCGCCATCGGGAGGGATCCGGCGCTCCAGCGCCTCCTGCAGGCGGGCTTGGATCACGGTGGTGGTCACGTCGGCCCGGCTGCGCTCCAGCACGGCCCGCAGGGCATCGGTGGCGCGCCGCAGGCCGCCGGTGAGGGCGTCGGGGTAGTCGACGGTGACGAGCAGGTCGTAGACGTCCTCCATCACACCCAGCAGCTCCTGGCCCCGCTGCAGGTCGCCGGCCCGGATGACGTCGAGCAGGTGGCGCCGCAGCTCGGATGCGGCCTCGGCCAGACCGCACAGCCAGGCGGCCAGGCCCACGTCGACCTCGTCGGGCCCCGGCAGCGGCCGACCGTCCACCAGCGCGGCGGTGAGGCGGGCCTCGGCGTACTCCTTCTCGGCGTCGTGGAGGAAGCCGGCGTGGGCCACCCGGGGGAACGGCCCCAGCGCCTCCTGGGCCTCCCGCAGGGAGCGGGCCGCCTCCTCGGTCAGGCGCGCGACGTTGTCGGCCTCGCCCCGGTGCACGGCCCGGATGGCGCTGCTGCACGAGCGGATCGTGCGCCGGCAGGCGCTGAGGCCCCGCTCCCGGGCCAGGTGGGCCGCGTCCAGGTCGGCCCGCAGCGGGTCGCAGAGGGCGTTGAGCTCCTCGCCGCGACCGCCCGGGTCACCGGCCACGTGGACTGCTCGGCGCCGGGCTGGCTAGTTGGCGGAGCGGCGAAGCAGCAGGACGTTGTCGGGCTGGGCCGCGGCGGGCAGGAAGCGCAGCTTCATGTCCCGCTCGGCCGCCTCGTTGCGGGCCTTCACCAGCAGGCCCACGTACCCGGCGAAGAGCAGGTCGCACAGGACGTGCAGGCCCAGCAGGGCCCGGAAGGGCGGGAACAGGCCGAGCACCAGGGTGACGCCCATGGCCACGACCAGGGTGAACAGCACGTCCCGGCGCCGCTTCAGGGTGCGGGCCCGCCGGGCGCCGGCGGCGGAGTAGCTCCGGGCCATGGCGTAGGTGGGCGCCGGCGTGGGCGCGGCGTAGCTCGGGATCCGCAGGGGGTTGGCCGGGGCCACGGTGGTGGGCCCGGTGCGCCGCAGCACGCTGAGCTGGTGGCGGAAGTTCCCGATGGAGTCGGCGGGCCTGGACTCGGACCTCGCCCTCATCATCGGCGGGACCAGGACTGCGCCCCAAATCACGGCCAAGACCAGAAGCACCACGATCGTCAAGAGCTCCTCGACCCGCTTTCGTGAACTCGGTGACCGTATCCCTCCGCACCTCGCCGGCGGTGGATGGTCCGGTCGGACGTCACTGGCGATCCTTGCACCTCAGGGCGAGCCGCGCCAGCCCGTCGAACGTGCGTTCCGTTTACTTGCCAGTACCTGGAGCCGAGGTCAGGGGGTGACGCCGTCCTCCGACGGGCGCTTCCAGGTGCCGGCCCGGCCGCCGGTCTTCTCCCACAGGGCCAGGTGGCCGATCACCATGGTGCGGTCGGAGGACTTGCACATGTCGTAGATGGTGAGCGCCGCCACCGAGGCGGCGGTGAGGGCCTCCATCTCGACGCCGGTGCGGTCGACCGTCTCCACCTGGGCCTCGATCTCCACGTGGTCGTCGCCGATGGTGAAGTTCACGTACACCGACCCGATGGTGAGCTGGTGACACAGGGGGATGAGGTCGGGCGTGCGCTTGGCCGCCTGGATCCCCGCGACCCGCGCCACGCCCAGCACGTCGCCCTTGGTGACTGCGTTGCTGGCCACCATGGCGGTGGTCTCGGGTGCCATGAACACCTTGCAGCGGGCGATGGCCCGGCGGTGCGTGGGCTCCTTGGGGGTGACGTCGACCATGCGGGCCCGGCCCAGCGGGTCGATGTGGGTGAGACCACGCTCGGACATGGACGAAGTCTACGGCGTCGGGTCGGCGGCGGGCGCCGTCAGGGCCTGCGGGTCAACTACCTGCTCGGAAGGGGCGACGCCGGTCTGCCCGGGGTTCCTTGGATGCACCTGTCCGGCAAGAATACCTCCCGGAGCGACAAGCAGACCGGCGTCGCCCCTTCACTCACGTAGTTGCCTCGCAGTCCCTCAGCCGCCGATCTGGCTCATGCTGCGGGCCGGGCGGGTGAAATGGACCTGCCCGATGCTGTGGCCGGCCCATTTGGCCCCCACTTCGGCCTCGATGGCGGCGGCGACGGCGTCGTCGTCACCGCCGCCGCGCAGGACGGCCCGCAGGTCGGCCTCGCGCACGGCGAACAGGCAGTTGCGGAACTGGCCGTCGGCGGTGAGGCGCACGCGATCGCAGCTGACGCAGAAACTCGAGGTGACGCTGGCCACCACGCCCAGCTCTCCGGCGCCGTCGAGGTAGCGGAAGCGCCGGGCCGGCGCCGGGCCCGTCTCCGCCACCGGCACCAGCGGGAACACGGCCCCGATCCTCGCCACGATCTCGTCCAGCCCCACGACCGAGTCGGGCGTCCAGGCGCCCTCGGCGTCGAGCGGCATGAACTCGATGAACCGCAGCACCACGCCCCGGTCGCGGCCGAACGCGGCCAGGTCGACCAGCTCGTCGTCGTTCACGCCCCTCATCACCACGCAGTTGACCTTCACCGGGGCGAGGCCGGCGGCCAGGGCGGCGTCGATGCCGTCGAGCACCCGGTGCAGCTCGTCCCGCCGGGTGAGGGCGGCGAACCGCTCGGGACGCAGGGTGTCGCACGAGATGTTCACCCGGCGCAGCCCGGCCCCGGCCAGGTCGGGCGCCAGCAGGCCCAGCGACAGCCCGTTGGTGGTGAGCGACAGGTCGGTCCCGAGGGCGGCCAGCTTCTCCACCAGCGCCGGCAGGTGGGCCCGCACCGTGGGCTCGCCGCCCGTGATGCGGATCCCGTCGAACCCGAATCGCTCCACGCACACCCGGGCCACCCGCTCGATCTCCTCGAAGGTGAGCAGCTCGGCGCGCGGCAGCCAGTCCATGCCGTCGGCCGGCATGCAGTACCGGCAGCGCAGGTTGCAGCGGTCGGTGACCGAGATGCGCAGGTCGCGCACGGTCCGGGAGAAGGGGTCGACGAGGGGCCGGGGCGACGACATCAGCTCCCTCAACGCTACGCGAGGACCATGACCTCCACGTCGCCGCCCTTCTCCACCCCCGTCCCGTCCGGCAGCAGCGCGAGGGCGTTGGCCAGGGCCATGGCCCGGAGCATGTGCGACCCCTGCCCGCCGGTCGACCGGACGTGGAGGCGCCCGTCCCTGCCGCCCTCGGCCCGGACCCGCACCAGGTGGAGCTTCCCGTCGGCCCGCCGCCCGAACGCCTCGTCGGCCACGGCCAGCATCCGGGGCCGCTCCACCACCGGATGGCCCATCATGGCCAGCAGGGCGGGGCGGGCGAACAGCTCGAAGCTCACCATGGACGACACCGGGTTGCCCGGCAGTCCGAACACGGGCGTGCCCCCGACCACGCCGAAGGCCAGCGGCTTGGCCGGCTTCACCGCCACCTGCATCCACTGCATGGTCCCGCCCGACAGGGCGTCCAGCACCACCTTCACGTAGTCGTGGTCGCCCACGCTGACGCCACCGGTGGTGACCATGGCGTCGCAGGTGGCCACGCCCCGCTCGATGGCTGCCCGCAGGACGTCCTCCCGGTCCGGGCTGTGCCCCAGGTCGACGGGCTCGCAGCCGGCCTGGCGCACCAGCGCCAGCAGGGTGGGCCGGTTGGAGTCCCGGATCTGGCCCGGCCCCAGCGGGACGCCCCCCTCCACCAGCTCGTCGCCGGTGGAGAGCACGCCCACCCGGGCCCTCCTGGTGACCTCCACCTCGGTGCGGCCGAGGCTGGCCAGCACGCCCAGGTGGCCGGGCTGGAGCAGGGTCCGGGCCGGGAAGACCAGCTGGCCCGGCGCGATGTCCTCGCCGGCGCCGCGGACGTGGTCGCCGGCGCGGGCCTCCCGCTGCACGACCACCGTCGTCCCGCCGTCGCCGGGCTCGGTGAGCTCCACCATCACCACCGCGTCGGCGCCGGGCGGCATGGGCGCGCCCGTCATGATGCGCACGGCCTGGCCCGCGCCCACCGCCGGCTCGGGCCTGGCGCCGGCCGGGATGTCCCCCACCACGGTGAGGCGGACGGGGGCGCCGGCGGTGTCGGCGGCCCGGACCGCATAGCCGTCCATGGCGGTGTTGGCGAAGGGCGGCACCGCCTCCGTGGCGTGGATGCCGCCGGCCGTCACCAGCCCGAGGGCCTCTGCCAGCGGGACGGTCGCCGTGTCCAGGGGCCGGCACCCGGCCCGGACCCGGGCCCGGGCCTCCTCCACCTCGACGAGGGCCACCTCAGATCAGCTTCTTGCGCTCCACCAGATCGGCCAGGAAGGCCCGGAACGGGGGCCCCACGTCGTCCCGCTCGATGGCCAGCTCCACCGTGGCCCGCAGGTAGTCGAGCTTGTTGCCGATGTCGTAGCGGCCGTCCTCGAAGACGTAGCCGTACACCGTCTGCTCCTCGAGGAGCAGGGCGATGGCGTCGGTGAGCTGCAGCTCGCCGCCGGCGCCGGGCTCGATCCGGTCGAGGGCGTCGAAGATCTCGGGCGTGAAGACGTAGCGGCCCATGACGGCCAGGTTGGAGGGGGCCTCCTCGGGCGACGGCTTCTCCACGATCCCGAGGAGGCGCACCAGGCCCTCCTCCACCACCTCGGGCCGCACGCACCCGTAGGACGACACCTCGTGGCGGGCCACCTCCTTGAGGGCCACCACGGACCGGCCGTACCGGCCGTAGACCGACAGCATCTGCTCGAGCACGTCGCTCCTGGCGTCCATGATGTCGTCGCCCAGCATCACCACGAACGGCTCGTTGCCGACGTGCTGGCGGGCCACGCTCACGGCGTGGCCCAGGCCCTTGGCCTCGCCCTGGCGGACGTAGTGGATGTCGGCCATGTCGGCGATGGCCCGGACCTCGTCGAGCAGGTCCTGTTTGCCCTTGGACTCGAGCTCGGCCTCGAGCTCGAAGGAGCGGTCGAAGTGGTCCTCCAGGGTGCGCTTGCCCCGGCCCGTGATGATGAGCACGTCCCGGATCCCGGCCCGGACCGCCTCCTCCACCACGTACTGGATGGCGGGCTTGTCGACGACGGGCAGCATCTCCTTCGGCTGGGACTTGCTGGCCGGCAGGAAACGGGTGCCGAGGCCCGCGGCGGGGATGACGACCTTGCGCACGCTCCGGGTCACCGGCCCATGCTACGCGGGGCGCTGCCGGCGGGCTCCGGTACACTTGGCACTCGACCAGGTCGAGTGCCAAGACGGAGGCGCCACCCCGCGATGCCCACCTACGAGTACTCCTGCAAGAGCTGCGATGAGCACCTCGAGGTCGTGCAGTCGTTCCGTGACGAGGCGCTGACCACCTGCCCCAACTGCGGCGGCGAGCTGCGCAAGGTGTTCGGGGCCATCGGCATCGCTTTCAAGGGCAGCGGCTTCTACCGCACCGACAGCCGCGCCTCGCCGGCCGGGAAGACCAAGGCCAAGCCCAAGGAGGAGGCGGCGCCGGCGTCCAAGCCCGCGGCCGCGGCCGACAGCGCCAAGCCGTCCGGGACCGCCGCCAAGGGCGACACCAAGGCGGCCGCCTCGTCGTGACCCGCCGGCGGGCGGAGATCGGCGTCTTCGGCGGATCGGGCTTCTACTCCTTCCTCGACGACGTCACGTCCGTCCCGGTCCACACGCCCTTCGGGCCGCCGTCGGCGCCCGTCTCGATCGGGACGGTGGGCGGGCGGGAGGTGGCGTTCCTGCCCCGTCACGGCGTCCACCACGAGCTGCCGCCCCACCGGGTGAACTACCGGGCCAACGTGTGGGCCCTCCGGGAGGTGGGCGTGCGGCGGATCGTCGGGCCGTGCGCGGCGGGCTCGCTCCAGCCCGGGATCGAGCCGGGCGACTTCGTGCTGTGCGACCAGCTGGTCGACCGCACCTCGGGCCGGGACGACACCTACTTCGACGGCGGCGTGGTGGGCCACGTGTCGTTCGCCGACCCGTACTGCCCCGACCTGCGCCGGACGCTGTCGGAGCAGGCGGCCGGCCTCGGCATCACCGTGCACGAGCGGGGCACGGTCGTCGTGATCCAGGGGCCCCGGTTCTCCACCCGGGCCGAGTCGGCCTGGTACCGCTCGGCCGGCTGGGAGGTCGTCAACATGACCCAGTACCCGGAGGCCTACCTGGCCCGGGAGCTGGGCCTCTGCTACGCCGGCGTGGCCCTCGTGACCGACTACGACACCGGGCTCGAGGGCGTCGGCGGCATCGCGCCCGTCACCATCGACCGCGTGTTCGAGGTGCTGGCCGAGAACGTGGAGCGCACCCGGTCGCTGCTGTTCGCCACCATCCCGGCCCTGGCCGCCGAGCCGGCCTGCGCCTGCCGGGACGCCCTTTCCAGCGGCCCCCTGGGGGCGTAGCCTCACCTCCGGCCGCCGGCGCGGTCGCCGCCTTCCCCTTCCTGGTCCCCTCGTGGAAGGGAGCGCGCATGCGCCTCCGCCGGTCCCCCCTGCCCTTCTGGGCCCTCGCCCTCGCCCTCGCCCTCGGCACCGGCCTCACCGTCGGCCGGGTGGCCCGCCAGGCCTCGCAGCGGGCGGCCGAGCTGGGCGGGCTGGTGGACGTGCCGGTGGCGGCCCGTGCCGTCGACGCCGGCCGGCGCCTCGGGGCCGCCGACGTGACCCGCCGGCGCCTCCCCGCCGCCCTCGTCCCCCGGGGCCGCCGTGTCCCGTCGGCGGTGGGGCGGGTCGCCCTCGTGCCCCTGGCCGCCGGCGAGGTGCTGCTGGCGGCCAAGCTCGCCCCTGACGGCCTCCGCGGCGTCGCCGCCCTCGTCCCCGCCGGCCAGCGGGCCCTCGCCGTCCCCGTCGACCCCGCCGGCCTCGCCCTCCAGGTGGGGCACCGTGTCGACGTCCTCGCCACCTTCGAGGTCGCCGGCCCCGGCGCCGGCGACGAGGCCCCCACCTTCCCCGTCGCCACCGCCGCCCTCGTCGTCGACGTCGCCGACGAGGCCGTCACGATCGCCGTCCCCCCGGCCCAGGCCGCCAGGGTCGCCTTCGCCCTCGCCAGGGGCACCGTCACCCTCGCCCTCACCGCCCCCTGACCCGTCCACATCCCAGTAGTGGGCCAACAGGTGACCCACTTCTGGGATCTGAAGGAGGAAGACGTTGCGACCGGAGCACTGGAAGCGGCTCACCCGGCTGGCCGAGGCACAACTCGGCCTGGCGACCGTGGCGCAGATCCACGCGATCGGGGCGAGCCGCAGCACGCTGAAGCGGGCCGTCGCCGCCGGGTACCTCGTGGCGGTCCGCCGCGGGGTGATGGCGGTCGCCGGCCATCCGCCGTCGGAGTGGAGGCCGCTCATGGCCGCCTACCTCGCCGCCGGGGATGACCGGGTGGTGGTCTCCCACCGGGCCGCGGCGGGCCTGCACCGCCTTCCCGGCATCCTGCCCGGGGCGGTCGACCTGACCTCGCCGGCCGGGAAGCTTCGCCTCGAAGGGGCCCGCTGCCACGCGTCGGCCCACCTGGGACGGGACGAGGTCGTCCGGGTCGACGGGTTCCGGGCCACCAGCCCGGCCCGCACGATCCTCGACCTCGCCGGCAGCATCGATCGCTCGCTGCTCGCCACGATCGTGACGCACGCGTGCCGCCGGCGGCTCTGCTCGCCGCGTGACCTCGAGCGCCAGCTGGTGCTCCATGGCGGCCGCGGCCGGCCGGGCACCGGGAACCTGCGGTCGGTCCTCGCCGATCGGGCCGGCGGTGACAGCGGCCTGGAGGACCGCTGGCTCCGGACCCTGACCAGGGCCGGGATGCGGCCGCCGGCGTTGCAGCACCAGGTCGTCGTCGGCCGGCGGGTGCTCCTGCTCGACTTCGCCTGGCCGCTGGAGCGGGTGGGCGTGGAGGTGGACGGCTGGGACGTGCACCGCGAACGGGAGGTCTGGGACCACGACCACGACAAGGTGAACGCCTATGCCGAGGCGGGGTGGAAGGTCCTGTTCGTCACCTCCCGGACGCCCGCGCCGGACGTGCTCCGCCAGCTCCACCTGTTCAGATCCCAGAAGTGGACCAGCAGGTGGACCACTACTGGGATATGAACGGGACGAGGGCGAGGACGGCGGCGCCGGCGGCCACCCGGTAGGCGACGAAGGGGGTGAAGGAGCGGGTGCGGACGAGGCGGAGGAGGCCCCACACGGCGAGGAAGCCGGTGACGGCGGAGGCGAGCATCCCCCAGGCGAAGGCGGCGCGGAAGTCGGCGGGGATGCCGGCGCCGGCGGCCACGTCCAGGCCCTTGTAGACGCCGACGCCGCCGATGATGGGCAGGGCCATGAGGAACGAGAGGCGGGCCGCGGCCTCGCGGGTGAAGCCGAGGCGGCGGGCCATGGACATGGTGGCGCCGGAGCGGGAGACGCCGGGCTGCAGGGCCAGGGCCTGGGCCCCGCCCATCCACAGCGCCTCCCGCAGGCCGAACGACCCCTCGTCCCGGGAGCCGGGCAGGCGGTCGGCCAGGAACAGCACGACGCCGAACACGATCAGCATCACGCCGATGAGCCACTCCGCGCCCAGGTGCTCCTCCACCACCGAGTCCAGCACCACGCCCACGGCGCCGGCCGGCAGCGACGACAGCAGCAGCAGCCACGCCAGCCGCTCGTCGGGCTCCTCGACCCGGCGCCGGCGCACCGACCGCCACGCCGCGCCGGCGAAGGTGGCGATGTCGCCCCGGAAGTAGGCCAGTGCGCCGGCGAAGGTGCCGATGTGCAGCGCCACGTCGAAGGTGCGGTGCAGCTCCGGGTTGCGGGTGAGCTCCTCCCACCCGAACAGCCACGGCACCACGATGAGGTGCCCGCTCGACGACACCGGCAGGAACTCGGTGAGGCCCTGGACGATGCCGAGGACGATGGCGTGGAGGATGGGCAAGGGGCGGGAAGGAGCCGGCGGCCGAGGGCCGTCAGGCGCCGCTCATGCTCATGTCGGCGACGGCCACGGTGACGCCCGCAGCCGAGCCCGGGAGCCACTCGAGGTCGTCGCCGATGGCCACCACGTCCCGCAGCATGCGCTGGATGGTGGAGGCGATGGTGATCTCCCGCACCGGCCCGGCCAGCTCGCCGCCCCGGAACAGCAGGCCCTCGGCGCCCACCGAGAAGTCGCCGCTCACCGGGTTCACCCCCGAGTGCACGCCGGTGACCGACTGGATCAGCACGCCGTCGCCCAGCCGGGCCAGGATCTCGGCCTGGCTCTCGGTGCCGGGCGCCAGGCTCAGGGCCCGGCACCCCACGCCCGGCCCGGACTTGAACCCGCCCCGCACCGCCGACCCGGTGGACGCGACGCCGGCCCGCCGGCCGGCGTAGGTGTTGTAGACGAAGCCGCGCAGGACGCCGCCGCTGATGAGGACGTTGCGCCGGCAGGCCAGGCCCTCGGCGTCGTAGGCGGAGGCGCCGTAGGCGTCGGGGTCGGTGGGGTCGTCGACGAGCGTGAGCGCCGGCACCGCCACCTCCTCCCCCACCCGGTTGGCGAACAGCGAGCGGCCCTTCAGCACCGACTCCCCGCTCAAGGTCCCGGCCAGGATGGCCAGCAGCGTGGTGGTGACGCGGTTGTCGAGGACGACGGTGAGACGGGCCGACGCCGGCTTGGTGGCGCCCAGCAGGCGGGTGGAGCGCTCCACGGCGTCGCCCGCGGCCTTGGCCACGTCGAGGTCGGCCGGGCCGCGACCCACCGAGTAGCCGCCGCCGGTCTGGGTCTCGTCGCCGTCGCCGGCCAGGGCGTAGGCCGAGATGTGGCACCCGGTGCGGCGGGTGGACGCGGTGACGCCGGTGCTGGTGGCCACGGCCGACTCGCCGGCGCCGTCGCCGTAGTTGGACGACTCCACCGAGCGGATCCGCGGGTCGCCGGCCCGGACCTGGCGCTCCAGCTCCATGGCCAGCTCGATCTTGGACGCGGCCGGGAACGAGGCCAGGTCCTCCCGCCACAGGTCGAGGTCGGCGGCGGCCACGCCGTCGGGCTCGGCCAGGCCCAGGTGGGGGTCGACGGTGCCGAACCCGGCGTTGTCGCGGGCCTCGGCCAGCGTCTCCTCCACCACCGCCGGGTCGAGGGAGCCGGCGTAGGCGAAGCCTTGCCGGCCGCCGGCGATGACCCGGATGCCCACGCCCTCCGACGTGGCCGACGAGAGCGACTCGATCTCGCCGTCGTAGACCACCACGTCGGTGTCCGAGCGCCGGCTCACGTAGGCCTCGACCTGCTCGCCGTCGCGCGCCCAGCCCGCCACCCGCGTGGCGAGCTCGAGCAGAGGGGTGCTCACCGGGCGGTGCCGCCCACGGTCACGCCGGTGACCCGCAGGGTGGGCTGGCCCATCCCGACCGGCACGGCCTGGCCGTTCTTGCCGCACATGCCGCCGCCGCCGGCCATGGCGAAGTCGTTGGCCACGGCGTCGATGTTGCGCAGCACCTCGGGCCCGTTGCCGATGAGGTTGGCGTCGCGCAGCGGGTGGGTGATCTCGCCGTTCTCGATCAGGTAGGCCTCGGTCATCCCGAACACGAAGTCGCCGGTGGCGGTGTTGACCTGGCCGCCGCCCATCTGGGCCACGTACACCCCGTGCGGCGTCTGGCGCAGCAGCTCCTCGGGGTCCTCCTCGCCGGCCAGCAGGTAGGTGTTGGTCATGCGCACCATGGGCAGGTCCTGGTAGCTCTGGCGTCGGCCGTTGCCGGACGACGCGGCCCGGCCCGCCTTCCGGGACCGCAGGTGGTCCCACATGTACTCGGTGAGCACGCCGTTCTCGATCAGCACGTTGCGCTGGGCCGGGCGGCCCTCGTCGTCGATGGCGAAGGCGCCCCACTCCCGGCCCATGGTGCCGTCGTCGACCAGGGTGACGTGGGGGCTGGCCACGGCCTCTCCCACCCGGCCGTGGTACACGGACGACTGCTTCTCGATGTGGTCGGCCTCCAGGCCGTGGCCGCACGCCTCGTGGAACAGCACCGCGCCCCGCCCGGCGGCGATGACGACGGGCACCAGCCCGCTCGGCGCCGGCCGGGCCGCCAGCTTGGCCAGGGCCCGGGCCGTGGCCTTGTGCGCCACCTCCTCGACGTCGAGCTCGTCGAAGATCTCGAAGCCCATGGTGCGGGCCACCGCCTCGTAGCCGGTCTGCATGCCGGTGTCGCCCCGGGCCACGGCCGACACGCCGAAGCGGGTCCGCACCACCTCGTCGTCGGCCAGCAGGCCCTCGGAGTTGGCGATCTGGATGCGCCGGCTGGAGTCGGCGAAGCCGGCGCTCACCTGCTGGATGGCGGCGGCGCCGGCACCGGACCGGGCCGCGTCGTCGGCCCGCTGCAGCAGCTCCACCTTGCGGGCCTTGGCCACGTCCTCGGGCCGGACCCGGGCCTCGTAGGGCGACGGCGCCGGCGTCCCGGCGGAAAGTGCGACCGTGCGCACGCCGCCACCGCCGCCGCGGGCCGCGGCGCCGGCGGCCTCGGCCGCCCGCCTCAGCCCCTCCTCGCTCAGGTCGCTGGTGTGGGCGAAGCCGGTGGTGTCGCCCACCACGACCCGGATGCCGGCACCCCGGTCTCTCCCCGAGGTCAGCTCCTCGACCCTGCGGTCGTCCAGCCGGGCGGAGGAGGTGCGCTTGTCCTCCACGAACACCTCGGCGAAGTCGCCGCCGGTCCGCAGGGCGGTGCCGAGCGCGCGTTGGAGCACGGAGGGATCGAGCACCGGGCCAGCGTACCGCCGGCCTCCCCGCCTCCCGGCCCCCGGCCGGCGGTCAGGCCGGGTACCCGAAGAAGTCCACCGTCACCAGGGCCGGCATGGCCCGGGAGCGGGCGGCCGGGCGCTCGGTGGACTTGTCCACCGGCACCTGGACCCGGCGCAGCCGGCCGTCGGCGTCGATCCAGACGTCGGCGTAGAAGGCCGCGGCCCCCAGCCGGCGGGCGAACTCCTTCATGGCCGGCCGCCTGGCCGCCGGGCTCTCCACCACGGCCCGCTCCACGTTGATGACGAGCTCGTACCGGAACGTGGACGCCCCCCGCACCGCCGCCCCGCCGTAGGACTCCACGGCGAGGGCGCCCCTGACCAGGTCGACCACCGACGCCGGGTCGTCCAGCTCCGGGTAGGGACCGGCCGCGGCCGGGGGCTGCGGGGGCGAGGCGAACCGGATGGTGCCGGACCGCCGGGCGTCGGGCGCCGAGACGTCGAACCTGGCCTGGCCGGCGGCCAGGGTGCGGTCCGCGGCCGCCCCCACGACCTCGGCCGGCGCCCCCTTCGGGCCCCCGGTGCGGTCGGCGCCGCAGGCCGCCACGGAGAGCGAGATCGCGGCGAGAGTGAGCAGCGCGAACAATCGGGCCATGAGCCGTTTAACCTAGGAGGCGTCGACCAGGGGGAGCCACGTGGACTGGAGGAGATGGGGTACGCCCGCCGTACGGCTGGTGGCCACGGTCGCCATGCTCGTCTGGCTGAGCGGCCACGTGCACCTGTCGCAGCTGCGCGTGCCGCCGTGGAGCACCACCACCTTCCTGTGGCTGGCCGCCGCGTCCGGCGCCACCATCGTGGGGGTGGGCTTCGCCGCCCTGCGGTGGCAGCGGGTCCTGGTGGCCCTGGACGAGGCACCGTCGGCATCGGCCCTGGTGGGGCACTGCCTGGCCGGCATGTTCGTGGGCAACTTCCTTCCCACCACCATCGGCGGTGACGTGCTGCGGGCCTCCCGGCTCTCGGCCTCCACCGGCCGCACGCCGGCGGCGGTGGCGTCCATCGTGCTGGAGCGCCTCACGGGCTGGCTGGTCCTGCCCGTCCTCACCCTCACCGCCCTGCTGGTGAACCCGGGCCTGCGCCGCCACGCCCCGGTCCCGGCCCAGACCGCCATGTGGATGGCCATCGCCACCCTTGCCGCCCTCGTGGTGGTGCTGGCCCTCACCGCCAGCCCCCGCTTCGGTGGCCGCCTCACCAGCACCGCCGGCTGGCGCCGCTTCACCGGCGCCGTCCACCTCGGCCTGGACCGGGTCCGGCGCCGGCCCGGGCTGGCCTTCGAGATCCTCACCGCCGGCTTCGCCTACCAGCTGGCCGTGATGCTGTCCGCCTTCCTGGCGGCCAAGGCCCTCGGCATCACCGTGGGCTGGACGGCCATCCTGGCCTTCTTCCCCGTGGTCGCCATCGTGCAGGTCCTGCCCCTCACGGTGAGCGGTCTCGGTACCAGGGAGGCGGCCCTGGTGTTCTTCCTCCACCCGCTCGGCGTGGCCCAGGCCGACGCCTTCGCCCTGGGGCTGCTCGTGTACTTCGTGAACCTGGGAGTGAGCCTCCTGGGTGCTCCCGCCTTCGCCCTCGGCAGCCGGGCCCGCGCCGTCGCGTGAGCGGGGCGCACCGACGCCCCCGCGCCTCCCGCCTCCGCTGGTGGCGGGAGGTGGCGTACATCCTCGCCTTCTACGGCGTCTACAGCTTCATCCGCAACGAGGGCGTGGCCGCCGACTCCAGCCGGGAGGCCCTACGGAACGCGGCCGAGGTGATCCGGATCGAGCGGCGGCTCGGCACCTACCACGAGGAGGCCGTCCAGCAGGCCTTCCTGGGATGGGACGGCTTCATCCGCTTCTGGAACATCTTCTACGGCACGGCCCACTTCGTCGTGACGGTGGTGGCGCTCGTGTACCTGTTCCGGCGGGTGAGCGCCCGCTACCCGCTGTGGCGCAACACCCTCGCATTCACCACCGGCCTGGCCCTGATCGGGTTCGCCTTCTACCCCCTGGCCCCGCCCCGGCTGCTGCCGCCCGACCACGGTTTCGTGGACACCCTGAAGGTGTTCGGCGGGCTGTGGTCGTTCGACTCGGGCCCGGTGGCCAAGGTCTCGAACCAGTACGCGGCCATGCCCAGCCTCCACTTCGCCTGGTCGTCGTGGTGCGCCTTCGTGCTGGTGCCGGCGCTGCGCCGGCGGTGGGCCAAGGGCCTGATGCTGACCTACCCGCTGCTCACCCTGTTCGCCATCGTCGTGACGGCCAACCACTACTGGCTCGACGCCGCCGGCGGCGCCCTCATCCTGGCACTGGGCTTCGGCCTGGCGTACGTGTTCACCCGGGCCCTGGCCGAGCGGGGGCTGCAGCCCGTGCCGGCGCCGGCCGGCGGGGAGCCGCCCGTGCCGGCGCCGCTGGCGGAGGCGCCGGAGGTGGCGGGCGAGCCGGAGGCGCCGGAGGTGGCGGGCGAGCCGGAGGCGCCGGACGTGGCGGCCGAGCCGGAGGCGCCGGCCGGCGGCGACCTGGAGGACTGACGCCGAGACCGGCTAGGGACTGCGAGTCGACACCATCCGCCGCCGGGCCCACT